>JALYXS010000061.1 GCA_030946965.1 Acidobacteriota bacterium | reverse complement strand
CACCGGCCCGTTCGATCCGGCGAAGGGACCCTCGCCCGCAAGCGTGAAAAAGATCTTCACCTGTGGGCATGCCGATGGCCGGCATACGCCCGAATGCGCGCGGAAGATCGTATCCGATTTGGCCCGGCATGCTTACCGCCGCCCGGCGACCTCGCGCGAGGTGAGCCGTCTTTTGGCGCTCATGGCCGAGGATCGACGGCGCGGCGATTCGTTCGAGCAATCGCTCGCCGTGCCAATCGAGGCCATGCTGGTCTCGCCTCATTTCCTGTTCCGCATCGAGACCGATCCGAAGCCGGTAAATGGCGATTCCGGCCATTCGGTTAACGAATACGAATTGGCTTCGCGGCTGTCCTATTTTTTGTGGAGCAGCATGCCGGACGATGAGTTGCTGCGCTGCGCGAACCGGCGAACACTGCGGGAGCCGGACGTGCTCGCGGCTCAGGTTCACCGGATGTTGAAGGATCCGAAATCGAAAGCGTTGGTCGAAAATTTCGGCGGCCAGTGGCTGGAATTTCGAGCGCTCGAATCTGTCAAGCCGGACCCGGAGCGGTTTCGCAATTTCGATGAATATCTTCGCATGTCGATGCGCCAGGAGACCGAGACGTTCTTCGCGAACATGGTTCGGGAAGAACGGAGCGTGCTCGATTTCCTCGATGCCAAGTACTCGTTTCTGAACGAGGAACTGGCAAAATTTTACGGTATTGGCGGCGTGACCGGGCCGGAATTCCGCAAGGTCGATCTGACCGGCACGCCGCGCGGCGGAGTGTTGACGCAGGCGAGCGTGCTGACCGCGTCGTCGTACGCGACTAGAACTTCGGTGGTGTTGCGCGGAAAATGGATTCTGGAAAATTTGCTGAATGCTCCGGTGCCGCCGCCTCCGCCGAATGTTCCGGCGCTGGACGAAGCTGCCGTGGGGGCATCCATGTCGTTGCGGCGGCAAATGGAGCAACACCGCGCCAATCCGGTTTGCTCATCCTGCCATTCGCGCATGGACCCGCTGGGATTCGGGCTGGAAAATTTCGATGCCATCGGACACTGGCGCGCGCGGGACGGAAAATTTCCGATTGATGCCTCGGGCGTGCTCCCCGACGGAAAGACGTTCAACGGCCCCGATGAATTGAAAGCGATTCTGAAAGGCGACCGTGCCGCGTTCGCGGATTGCCTGACGGAGAAGCTTTTGATTTATGCTCTAGGACGCGGCCTGGAGCGTTACGATAAGCCGGCGCTCAAAACGATATCGAGCCGCCTGCCTCGTAACGAGTACCGCTTCTCCACGCTGGTTCTGGAGATTGTGAACAGCTTGCCGTTTCAAATGCGAAGAGGAGATCGAGCGATCCATGATAATCACACGTAAGCGCCTGCACCGGCGGACATTTTTGAAGGGCATTGGGGCGGCAATCGCTCTTCCGCTGCTCGATTCCATGACGCCCGCTTTTGCCGGGCCGGCAGCCCTGAATCAAGCGCCCACGCGGCTGTTCTTCACCTATATTCCGATTGGCGCAACCATGGATCAGTGGGTTCCGAAGGCGACCGGCGCGGATTACGAAATGTCCCGAATCCTGAAACCGCTGACTGCCTTCCGCGACGATTTCTGCGTGCTATCGGGCCTCGATCACCACCAGGCGGATGAACTCGGCGATGGACCCGGCGATCACGCGCGCGCCGGAGCGTGCTACCTGACGGGCGTTCATCCCAAGAAGACCTCCGGGTCGGATATTCGGGCAGGCATTTCGGTCGATCAAATTATTGCCCAGAAGACGGCTTCGATCACGCGCTTCGGATCGATCGAACTTGGCTGCGACGATACGCGGACGGTGGGAGCTTGCGATTCGGGTTATAGCTGCGCCTACCAGAACAGCATTTCCTGGCGCACGCCAACGTCGCCGATGCCGCCGGAGACGAACCCGCGAACGGTGTTCGAGCGCATGTTCGGCTCGGAAGATCTGAGTCTTCCGCCGGAAGTTCGCGCGCGCGAAGCGGCGTCCCGCAGGAGCATTCTCGACATGGTCGGCGAAGATACGCAATCGCTCACCCGCAACTTGGGGCGCGCCGATCGCCGGAAGATCGACGAGTATCTTTACGCGGTGCGGGAGATCGAGAAGCGCATCGAAAGCGCTGAAAAAGAGCACAACCGGTTCACTCCCGCGATGGAGAAACCCGCCGGAGTGCCGGTGCTTTTCGCCGACTATCTGAAGTTGATGTTCGATATTCAAGTGCTTGCCATGCAGGCCGACCTGACGCGGACGGCAACGTTCATGATCGGACGCGAGGGCAGCCAGCGCACCTACAACGAAATCGGCATTGCGGAGCCGCACCATCCGTTAACGCATCACCGGGGCAATCCGGATAACATCGAAAAAATAACTCGCATTAATACGTTTCATGCGGAACAGTTCGCGTATTTTCTCGGGAAACTGAAATCGACGCAGGATGGCGATGGCACGCTGCTCGATCACTCGATGATTGTCTACGGGAGCGGCATCTCCGACGGCAACGCGCATAGCAAGGTGAATTTGCCTGTCGTGCTCGCCGGACG
>JALYXS010000033.1 GCA_030946965.1 Acidobacteriota bacterium | reverse complement strand
CTATGACGAAGCCATCCGGGCCAGCCAGCAGGCGCTCGATCTCGATCCGAACTTCATCAATGCTCTGTGGTGGCAGGGACTCTCTTACGCGGGTAAGCGCGATTTTCCCCAGGCGATCGCCTGCCTGGCCAAAGCCACCAGCATGAATGACGGATCGGTGTTTCGGGCGCTCCTTGGGCATGTCTATGGCCGCTCCGGCGAAGCACGGAAGGCGCTTGGCATTTTGGAAGAGATCACGACAATGTCCAAACAAAGATACGTCTCGCCTATGGACTTCGCGGTGGTTTACGCCGGGTTGGGCGACGCAGATTCCACCTTCCTGTGGTTGGAAAAAGCATACCGGGCTCGGGCGGCGCGAATGCAAGAGCTGTCCTCGATGTACTTCGATAGTGTCCGCTCTGATCCGCGTTACGCGAATCTCCTAAGACGTATCGGTCTACCGCCCCAGAACTGACGCTGCAAGTCGCTACCCGCATGGCTGCTAAAGGATGCGATCTCGCCATGCTAGCGTCCGAATTCGGACACGAACGGGAGGTGCTTAAATTTGTTGGAGGCGCGGGTCGGGATCGAACCGACGAATAAAGGTTTTGCAGACCTTTGCCTTACCACTTGGCTACCGCGCCGGAGTGGAGGATCTATCTGGAAAATACCGCGTGAGACGGTTGGAAGTCAATCTTCGCCCCGCGGCAAAATGGCTATCCGGTACCACCGGAAGCAGGATATACGAAGGGTGGGCGCGGTCGTGAAACACCGTTTGCCCGGCTTTTCGCATTGCGGTCTCATCCGCAACGGGACGGCCGGTGTTGGGATTGCGATCGAATCGCGGGAAATTGCTGCTCGAAATCTCTACCCGTAAACTATGGCCTTTGCGGAAGACATTGCTCGTCACGCCGCTGTCGATCTTCAGCTTGTAAATCTTCCCTGCTTCCATTGGGACCGGCGCTTCTAGGGAATCCCGATAACGGGCTCGCAGGATTCCGTCCGTCAGATTCCGCGCTTGCCCTCCAGGAAAAACGTCGACTAATTTTGCCGTGAAATCCGTATCCACGGCGGAGGTGGAAGCGTAGAGCACGACGCCAATCGCGCCGGTAACCTCCAGATCTTGGCGCAACGGCGGCGTCGTGTAAACCAGGACATCGGGCCGCTTTTCCACCGCGCGCTGGTCCATTGGCCCCCACGGGAAGACCTTTGGATCGCAACACACCGCACCCCCCACTGTTGGCACGGGATTTCGCGGATCGTAAATGAAACGGTCCGGCGCGGAAAATTTCGCGGGCTTTAGCGCTAGTCCGCCGGTGGCCAAATAGAAGCGGACGGCCTGGGCTCTTCGCAATGGCCATTCCCGCTCGTCGCGCCAGATGTTCACGCCCATTACGAAAATGCGGACGGGCGCCCGCGGAGCCGGCGCCGCGTTCTTTAGCCACCGGTCGAACCACTCAATCTGCGTCTTACGCAGCGGCACCATCCAATTCGGTCCGAAGTCCGCGCCGGTCAATCGCACCGACATGTTATGCGGCCAAGGGCCAATCATAATCCGGTTGCGATCCGATTTCTTGCTAAGAATCGCGAACGCATCCAAATCGCTTTCGACAAAATTGTCGTACCAACCGCCGACCGAGAACACCGGCACGCGCACTTTGCTCAGTTGACGGCGGGTGCTCATCGATTGCCAGAACTCATCGTCGGCGGGATGATCGAGCGCTTCGCGGTACATTTCGGATGGCGCGCCAGTGGCCGTGATATCCGCGCGCCGGACAGGCAGCGTCCAAATGAAGCGGCTGAAATCGGGCGGCCGGTAATCGGCGCCACGCAGGTTTTGGGAAATCCAAAGAAGGCGGCTACCCAGTTTCATGGCTCCGCCGGTCGAATAGAACCGGTCGCGGTAATCGTCGTCGCCGCAGAACGCGGGGAAAATCGCTTTCAGATGCGGGTTGTTCAGCGTGGCCGCCTTCCACTGGCAAATGCCCAGATACGAGCCGCCCATCATCCCGATATTGCCGTCCGACCAGGGCTGTTTCGCGATCCAGTTCAGCGTATCGCCGCCGTCGGCGGATTCTTGCCGGAGAGGCGCGAAAACGCCTTCCGATTCATAACGCCCGCGCACGTCTTGCGCCACGATCGCGTAACCACGATCGACAAAAGTCTGGTAATGAATGCCGATCGATTCGCCCTTGCCGTAAGGCGTGCGGACCAGAATAGTGGGCACGCGCGCCCGCGTGCCGGGACGAAAAATATTCGCCGCGAGCCGGGCGCCATCGCGCATCGGGATACGCGCGTGTAGTTGCTGAACCGTTCCCGCCGCGGGACAAAAGGCCGCGATTTGCGCCAGAAAAACTAGGCGCGCGACTGGCACAACGTTTCCCAATACAGTTCGGCGACTCGCTCCGGAGCGTGGTATTCGCGAATGTGGCGCGCGCCCTGCCGTCCCACTTCGCGCGCGGTCTCGGGAAAGGCCGCCGCCAGCATCATGTGTTCCGATAAGGCGCACTCTTCGGCAATTCCCGATTCTATGCGAAAGCACGCCGACTCGGGGTACGCGTCCGTCTCGATCCCGCAAGTCAGCATTACCGGCTTGCCCATTCCCATGAGCCGGACGGCGATCCCCGAAGTCTCGGCCGCGCTCGGATATCGAAGATTGATGCATGCATCGACCGATGCGGCCGCGAGCGAAAACTCGCGCGGGTTCAGGTGTCCGGCGCGCGCAATTCCTTGGAGCCGTAGTAGCGGACCGGCGGCGCGGGCAAGGTCCGCCGAGACGAACTGGCCCGCAATCAACAGCGCTGTATGAGGCAAATCGCGGTGGAGTTTTTCGAACTGGCGCAGGATCGCGATTACCCGCTTCGATTCGCGCAAGTATCCGAACACGCCAAACAGGAACGCTTCAGGTGCGATGCCCAGGCCCGCGCGGAATCGCAAGATATCCGCCGCATCGGGTGTTTCCGCGGGCTCGACCAGATGAGGAATCTCGATAACGCGCGCTTCTGGCGCATGAGCGCGCACCAGTTCCGCGGCCGCGGCATTGTGAACAACGACCGCGCGCGATGCCTGCGCGATGCGTTTCAGCATCGGATATTCAAAATATTTCGCGTTCAGTCCAGAGCTGGCGCGGTTCCGCCAAAGCTCGCGCGCGAGCGATTGCCGCCAATAGCCATAGTTGAAAGCAAATTCCTCGACATATTGTTCCTCGGTTAAAGAACCGAGAAAGAAGTGCTGCAATACGGCATCGTGCAGTACAACTACGCCAGGTTCGGCAATCGCGCGGTTGTAGATCGGCCGGTGGATCTGGTTATTTCCGAGATGGTAAAGATTCACATCGGAATGGCGCGGAGCGATATCGATATCCGTCTTCCGGCGCAAGGCTCCGAGCAGCGCGGCGGAATAGTCCGCGACGCCGGTCCGCGCCGGGGGCAGCGGCGAAAAAAAACCGACCTTCACGCTTTTTTGCGCTTGCCGAAGAGCGCGGTGCCGATTCTCACGCAGGTTGAACCTTCTTCGATCGCAACTTCCAGATCGTTCGACATGCCCATCGAGAGTTGCGGCAATTTCAATCGCTCCGCGAGTCCTCTCAATTGGGCGAAGTACGGGCGCGAAAGTTCGGCATTCTCCGACCAAGGCGGCACGGTCATTAGACCCGTCAGACGCAAATTGGAACAGGCGCGCACGGCATCGGCCAGCGCGCAAATTTCGGCTGCATCGGCGCCGGTCTTCGACGCTTCGGGCGAGAGCTTGACCTCCAGCATTACCTCAATCGGTTTGCCCAAAGCGTTCAGGCGGGTAGCGAGTTTGGCGGAATCGACCGTTTGAATTACCTCAAAAAGCTCCGCCGCTTTGGCGGATTTGTTCGATTGCAGATGCCCTATCAAGTGATACCGGGTTCCTTCCAAGCCGCCGAGACCGGGTGCCTTTTCAGCAAACTCCTGGACGTAATTTTCACCGAAATCGCGCAGCCCGAGCTCGTAACCGTCGAGAATCGCCGCCGCCGGAAAGACTTTCGTAACCGCCAGGAGCAGGATGCCGGCGGGATCTCGCCCGCACCGCGCGGCGGCGGAATGGATGCGTTCCCGCACGCGTGTCAAGCGGTCTTTGAGACCAGGATCGGTCATCGCTTACTTGTAACATGCTGGGGCGAAAATCGCGGACTCATTAGCGATTTTCCTCTTTCCCGAGAGTCGATCAATGGGTTTTAAGGCTTGGTGGCAGCCCGTGGCGGAAGTCTACGAATTACGGACACGCAGGCGCGAAACCGCCTGCGCCACCACTCAGCTTCAATAACTTGCAGAGCGTGGTGGGGCAGGCACTCAGCCTGCCGGACTTTTGCCACGGGAAGTCCCAAGAAGTTAATTGACAAAGTATTCGACGTACGATATCTTCCTTTCACGCGCATTTACGTTTTAAATCACCCAGCCGACCGGTATTTCGCTAAAGGGCCAAACCGCTAAATGCACCGTAAGGAGTTTTCTTGATCACCCGCCAAGTTTTAATTGCCATCGCCGGGGTAGCGCTGGCGTTTGGGCCGATGTCATTCGGCCAATCCGATGTCACAATCAGCCCGCAACCCCTGAATCGACGCATCAATTGCGAC
>JALYXS010000024.1 GCA_030946965.1 Acidobacteriota bacterium | reverse complement strand
ATAGCGGATCGCTGAACGGCGCAATCGCACTCATCCAGCGCGGCGTCTGCGCGTTCGACGTGAAGGTCAACAACGCGCAAGCGGCGGGCGCGGTCGCGGTGCTTCTCTACCAAATGAGCGGCAACGATAATCTATTCGTTCCGACCCAACTGGGCGACACCGCGATCCCGCTCTTCTTTATCGGCAACACGCCGGCAATTGCCATCCAGTCGTTCTTGAAATCGAATTCAAATACGACCGCAACGCTCGATCCCGCCCTTCGCGCCAAAGACGCGTCGTTCGACACGGTGGCGGATTTCTCCTCGCGCGGCCCCGCTATTACTTCGCTCTCGATCAAGCCCGAGCTCGTAGCGGTCGGGACCGGCCTCTACACCGCCACGCAAACTTACGATCCGAACAGCAGTTTGTACGACCCCACCGGATACACCTCGGTGACTGGGACCAGCTTCGCGGTTCCGCTTGTCGCCGGGGCCGCCGCGCTGGTCAAACAGGCGCATCCGGGCTACGGTCCGGCGCAGTTGAAATCCGCCTTGGTGAATACCGCGACGAACAACATCAACGACGATTCCGGCGTGGCGCGCGTAACTTCGGTGGGCGCGGGGAAATTAAATGCGGCGGGAGCGGTCGCGGCAGCGGTAACGGTCGATCCCGCGACGGTGTCGTTCGGCGCAATCGGTTCCGGCGCGCTTCCGATTAATCGAACGTTAAGAGTCACGAACAATGGCGCGGGCGCCGGAACTTTCACCGTCACCATAGCCGCGCGCGATACCGATAACAATGCGCGAGTAAGCGTCTCGCCCGCAAGCCTGTCGCTAAATTCGGGGCAATCCGGAATGGTGTCGGTGCGCCTCGACGGCAATCGACCGAGTGCCGGCTCGTACGAAGGGCAGATCAACATCTCGGGCAATGGTACGAATCTGCATGTGCCCTATTTATATTTGTTGGGCGACGGCGTTCCACAAAACATCTTCGAAATCCCGATTGCGAGCGGTGTCGGCTTCCGGTTGATCGACAAGTTCGGTGTGCCTGTTCCGAACATTCCCGTCCGCTTTCGAGTAGAGTCGGGAGGAGGCCGAATCAACCAGGCCGACGCCAACACCGATGTGAACGGAATTGCAGCGGCTCAGATTGCTCTTGGGCCCCAAGCGGGCGATCAGTTCTTTGCGGCCGACGCAGGCGGTCTTACGCAGGAATTCGACGTTACCGCGCTGTTGCAACCGGCGATCGCGGCCAACGGCGTCGTGGGCGCGGGCGATTCCGACCCCGGCCACGCGCTGGCGCCCGGGTCCTATATCACGATCTACGGCGCGAATCTAGGCCCTACTACGCGATCGTTCGTTACCCCGTATCTGCCGGTATCTTTGGTTGGAGTGAGCGTCAGCTTCGACGTGCCTTCCGCTAGCGTCAGCGTGCCCGGCCGTATCTCTTACGTGAGCGCTTCTCAAATCAATTTGGAGATCCCGTGGGAATTGCAGGGCCAAACTTCGGCGTCGTTGAAAGTAACCAACAATGGCGTCTCGAGCGCTCTTTATACGCTTCCGCTCGCCACCTACGCGCCCGCGTTCGTGGCGGCTGGTGTCGCGCAACGCGGCCAGCCCGTCTCGATTTATGCCAATGGACTTGGTCCTGTCGACAACCAGCCGGCCAGCGGCGAGCCGAGTCCGGCACAACCTTTGGCCTCCGCGCGGGTTACTCCTTCAGTAACTATTGCCGGACGGCCCGCGCAAGTCTTATTCAGCGGCTTAGCGCCTGGGTTCGTGGGTTTGTATCAAATCAATGCGATTGTGCCTTCAGATGCGCCCACCGGTACTCAACCCGTCGTGATTACAACGAATGGCATCGACTCGAAAACTTCGAATCTGATTGTGAACTGAGGTCCCTTGTCTTTATTACGAATTCTCTTACTTCTACCCTTGGCTGCCGTTGCGGCAGTCGTTCCCAACCGTTACATCGTCGAGCTTTCAACCGAGCCGGTCGCGACCCACGTTTCGGGCGGGAGAGGCGCGCTGCATGCCGCTGAAGCGCAAACGCATCGCGAGCGGATTCACGTGGAACAGGCGGCCGTCGGTGCCCGAATTGAAACCGTCGAGGGCGGAACGGTTCTCGGCGGCGTCGATACGCTCGTGAACGCGCTGTTCGTGCGCATCCCCGATGCGAAAGCCTCGCGGCTTGAAAACATTCCCGGCGTGCTTCGCGTTCATAAGGTTTACCGGATGGAGCATCTGCTCGACCGCGCGGCGGTGATCCATAAGCTCCCGGAGGCGTGGTCCCAGGTTGGCATCGACCGCGCCGGATTGGGAATCAAGATTGGCATCATCGATTCCGGAATCGATATTGGCCATCCCGGATTTCAAGATCCCACTCTGCCGATGCCCGCCGGTTTCCCCTTAGTCAACGCCGATTCCGATATCCAGTTCACGAATAACAAAGTGATCGTGGCTCGCGCGTATCCCGATCTTCTCGACAGTCCCGATCCCGACCCTTCCGCGCGCGACCACGATGGGCACGGCACGGCTGTCGCGATGTGCGCGGCTGGCGTCCAAACGGCCGGACCGCTTGCCACCATTAGCGGATTCGCGCCGAAGGCTTACCTCGGCAGCTACAAGGTAGAGGGGTCGCCGGGAGCCAATTCCAACCCTTCGAGCGACGCCACTTTGAAGGCGTTCGAAGATGCCACCAACGATGGCATGGATATCATCAGCCTGAGTAGCGGCGTTCCTTTACCGTTGTCGTTTGACGCGAACCCAACCATCGCCGCCGTGGAGCATGCCGCGTCGCTGGGGGTGATCGTCATTGTGTCGGCTGGAAACCAAGGCCCCGGCATTGCTAGCATTAGTAGCCCGGCGAGTGCTCCTGCCGCGATTGCCGCCGGAGCTTCCCGCAACGACCGGACTTTCGTCTCGCAAGCGGTCGTCAACGGAGTGGGCTCGTTCACCGCTTACCCCGGAGATAAATATGGTTCGTCCGCGGTCACCGCGCCCCTTGCCGACGTTGCCGCTCTCGATGGCAATGGGCAGGCGTGCATGGCGTTTCCGGCAAACAGCCTGACCGGCAAAATTGCCCTGATTCTTCGCGGCCCCTGCACTTTTGAAGACAAGCTGAACAATGTAGCCGCGGCCGGCGCGGTAGGCGGCCTTATCTACACTACTCCCGATCGCGATGCCGGCAGAATTGGCGAAGGAAGCGCCACGCTTCCCGCGCAAATGGTGAGCAATGCCGACGGGTTGACGATTAAGAGTCAATTAGCTTCTCAACCCGCATTAATTGCCACGCTCAATTTTGGCTCTTTTCCCCAAAGCGTCGATCCCAATCGGATTTCGAGTTTTTCCTCGCGCGGCCCCAATGTGGATTTTGCCATTAAGCCGGATTTGGTCGCGGTGGGGCAGGACGTTTATACGGCCGCGCAGAAGTTCGATCCAGCCGGGGACGTTTACGATCCGGCGGGATTCGCGCTGATCGATGGGACCAGTTTTTCGGCCCCGATCACGGCGGGCGCCGCCGCTGTTATTAAAGGTTTTCGCCCGGGGCTCACATCCGCGCAATACCGCTCGCTGCTGATCGACAACGCCGGGCCGATTGCGCTTTCAGACGGCACGCCGGCGCGTGTGCAGCAGGCCGGAGGCGGCAGGCTGGATGTAAGCGCCGCGCTGAACGCCAATGCCACCGCCGTTCCGCCGACGTTAAGCTTCAGCGCGGGAACCGGAACTCTCAGCACCGTTCAGACGCTCACTATTTCGAATATTGGAACGACCGCCGACACGTTCCGGCTCTCGGCGGTTTCGCGCGATGGCGGCATCGCCCCGCGGTTATCCGCTTCCTCGTTGCCGTTGCAGCCGGGCGCATCCGCAAATGTGGCTGTTACCTTCACCGGTTCTCTATTGCAGGCCGGCCAGTATGAGGGCGCTATACACATTCAGAGCGCAAACGCTCCCAGCGTGGATACTCATGTTCCTTATTGGTACGGCGTGGGCGGCCCGGCGTCGCAGATCGTCGACTTCACCGTATTAGACGAAACGACGGGACGAGCGGGAGCGCGCGTGCGCCAGGCTTTCCTATTCCGCGTCGTTGACGAATCAGGGATTCCACTATTGAATCCCGACGTGCAGGTCGGCGCCGGCGCGGGAGGCGGTTCGTTTGTGAAGTTGGACCATCTCAGCGAGATACCGGGCCTGCTTGCAATCACGATTCAACTCGGCCTTACGCCCGGGACTAATATATTTCACGTTCAGGTTGGGGATCTAAACCGCGACTTTGCGATACTAGGCCGATAACTACCTTCGACGCGATCATCATCGGTACCGGACAATCGGGTCCGTCTCTCGCCATCCGTCTGGCTGGCGCGGGATGGAAAGTAGCCGTTGTCGAGCGCAAGCTCTTCGGCGGAACTTGTGTCAACACCGGTTGCATTCCAACCAAGACTCTGGTCGCGAGCGCGCGTGCGGCTCATATCGCGCGACGCGCGGCGGAATTTGGCGTGGTTCTGAATGGTCCGGTAGCTGTCGACATGAAACGCGTGAAGGCCCGCAAGGACGCCGTCGTTCGAGACTCTCACGACGGTGTCGAGAAGCAACTCAAGTCCACGCCGAACTGCACCGTTATCGAGGCGCAGGCCCGCTTTGAAGGGCCGCATACAGTCCGCGCGGGGGACCAGTTGTTGACGGCGGAGAATATTTTCATCGACGTTGGCGGCCGGGCTTCGATTCCGCCCATCCCGGGACTGCACGATGCCGCGTACCTGACTAACTCCAGCATGATGGATGTCGACTTTCTGCCGGCACACTTGATTGTGCTCGGGGGCAGTTACGTCGGGCTGGAGTTTGCCCAGATGTACCGCCGGTTCGGGAGTGAAGTTACCATCGTCGAGCGGGGCGAATCGCTCATTGAACACGAGGACGAGGATATTTCGCGAGCGGTTCGCGAGATTCTGGAAGCCGAGGGAATCCGGATTGTCACGGGCGCGGCCAATGTCCGGGTAGCCACGACGAATGGCGTGACAAAGCTCGCCTGGGATGGAGGCGAAGCTTCGGGATCGCACTTATTGGTGGCTGTTGGGCGCATTCCCAACACCGGCGATCTGGGGCTGGATGCCGCGGGGGTCGCCACGGACGGGCGCGGATTCATCCAGGTGGACGATCGACTCCGCACCACCGCGCCGGGTATTTGGGCGATGGGCGATTGCAACGGCAAAGGAGCGTTCACGCACACGTCGTATAACGATTACGAGATTGTCGCGGCGAATCTTCTGGATGGCGACGCGCGCCGCGTGACCGATCGCATTCTAGCTTATAACTTGTATATCGATCCGCCCCTGGGCCGCGCGGGGATGACCGAGCGCGACGTGCGCCAAGCGGGCCGCAAAGCGTTGATGGCGACGCGGCCGATGACTCGCGTCGCACGCGCGGTTGAGAAGGGCGAGACGCAAGGATTCTTAAAAGTTCTGGTGGATCCACACACGCGCCAGATACTCGGGGCGTCTCTGCTGGGCGTCGAATGCGACGAAGTGATCCATTCGATCTTGGACCTTATGTACGCTCGCGCGCCCTACACGGTAATGCAGCGGGCCGTGCATATTCACCCGACCGTTTCCGAATTGCTGCCAACTTTGCTGGGCGATCTGAAACCGTTGTAAAGGAAAACAATCTTTGACGATGGCGATTGTCTTGACGTTGATTTTAGGATTACCACTAGAAAAAGAACGTATCCATGCAGATGAAGAACCCTCCCCATCCGGGCCACTCTATCAAGGATGCCTGTCTCGAACCTCTGGAACTCAGTGTGACTGAGGGCGCCCGGGTGTTGGATGTGGCGCGCCATACCCTTTCCCGCTTCTCAACGGCCAAGCCGGAATATCGCCGGAAATGGCGATACGGCTTAAAAAGGCCGGTTGGTCGAACGCCGATCACTGGCTTCGGCTGCAAGCAGCCTGCGATCTGGCGCGGGCCCGCCGGCATCAGGATGAGATCAAGGTACAGCGTTACGATCGCCATCCGGCACTCTCTAGGTAAACTTGGTAATTTCGAACAAGGCAACGGATATAATATGCGGATAGGAGTTTCCGCCGTTAGTGACCGACCTAAAGAAAAAGCTGCAGGAAGAGATTGCCGCGCTCGATTACGAATTGCATAACCAGCTTCCTAATGAAATCCGGACCGCGCGCGCGCATGGCGACCTGAGCGAGAACGCCGAGTATCATGCAGCGAAAGAACGCCAGGGAATGGTTAACGCGAAATTGAATCAACTGAAGCAACGGCTGAGCGAGGTCTCGATGATCGACTTCTCGAAGATCCCGCGCGACCGTGCCGGTTTGGGTTCCCGCGTGGTTGTTCTGGACGTCAACAAAGATGAGGAGATCGTCTACAAGCTGGTCACAACCGAAGAAACGGACGCGGCTCAAGGCAAGATTTCGACCAATTCGCCCATTGGGCGCGGACTGATTGGCAAAGAAGTGGGCGACGTGGTGAAGGTTCAAATTCCCGGCGGCTTGAAAGAGCTTGAAATCCTGAAGCTCCAGACAATTCACGAATTAGAAGAGTAGTTATGACGTTTACGCGAGGGATCGGCTGGTTCTTTGGAAAAATCATCGAGAAGATTGTAGGCTTCCTGGCGCTTTCCCGCATCCATCCCAACGTACTGACCTTCATTGGACTCTTAATCAACATCTGGGCGGCTTTTCTTTTCGCGGCGGGCAGATTTAGAGCCGCGGGATTAGTAGTCGTCGGCGCTGGGTTGTTCGACATGGTGGATGGCCGCGTCGCGCGCGAAACCAACCGCGTAACCAGGTTCGGCGGGTTCTTCGATTCCGTGCTTGATCGCTACTCGGATCTCGCGCTGTTCATGGGTTTACTGGTCTATTACGCTTCGATTAATCGCTTCTTCTATATCGTCTTGACTGCCATCGTGATGACGGGTTCCGTTATGGTAAGTTATACGCGCGCTCGCGCCGAGTGCACGATTCCGAGATGTAAGGTCGGATTTCTAGAGCGCCCCGAGCGCGTGGTGTTGATTATCATGGGCGCGCTGTTCGACCGGATGGCTCCGGTGCTGTGGGTAATCGCGGTGTTATCGAATCTGACCGTGATTCACCGGATGATTTATACCTGGCAGGAAACCAAGCGCCTAGAGGAGGCGCAGCTACGGGCCGTGCCGGCCATGGACGCGCGGCACTAACGTTCGCCCACTAACTTTCAAGGATTACGTGCGCCATTCCCAACCGCGCCGTATGGGTAATCGAAAGGGAGATGGTTTTGACGCCTAGCCGCTCCGCGACTATGGCCGCTTCTCCGCTCAAACGTAAAGTGGGCCGCCCCGATGGAAGGTTGGCGACTTCGAAATCATGCCAGGTAACGCCGCGTTTCCAACCCGTGCCGATCGCTTTCATACCCGCTTCCTTAGCCGCGAAACGGCCCGCATAGCGCTCGAAGCGGTTCGCTTTTTTTTCGACGTAAGATATCTCGGCGGGAGTGTAGATCCGCTCGACGAAGCGGGAGCCATAACGCTCGATGGCGGCGCGGATGCGGTCTACTTCCGCGAGATCCACGCCGGTTCCCAAAATCACCTATAACTCCGCGCCGGATGTTGTAATCGTTAGCCGGCCGTGTTTGACGCCCTTGGTGCTGATCAGCGCGTCGGCAATCTTCTCAACCGCCTTCGCCTTACCCCGCATGACCAGCACCTCAAGGCAGTTATCGTGATCGAGATGTACGTGAAGAGTAGAGAGAATGACGCGGTGATGATCGTGCTGCAAGTCGGTCAGCTTATCGTTCAACTGCCGGACGTGGTGATCGTAAACCAGTGTAACGGTGCCGACTACATTACTTTCGGGCGACTCCCAAGCCTTCTCGACGAGTTCTTCGCGAATCAAGTCTCGAAACGCTTCCGACCGGTTCGTGTAACCCCGGCTTCCGATTAACTTGTCGAATTTTTCGAGTAGATCGGAATCGATCGCTACGCCAATTCTGCTAAGATCTCCCATGCCAAGGCACTCTTGAATATAAGTTCCGGCGAATTACTCGGCCTTTGCCGCCTGGGACTGCTTCTTGCGATGCTCTGCCCAGCGCTTTTTCTGCGCGACGGCGATTCGCTTTCGAGCCGAGGCGCTCAACGTCCTCTTGCGGCCGTTTATAGGTCCCGTTTGGCCGTCTTCTTTGGTCCGCGAAGCACTGGCGGAGGCGCGGCCATCGCCACGGCCGCGCATTTCGCGAATCCGCTCTTCCAGCTCTTGCTGCTTCATGCGATAGCCTACTAGAGCCATTTCCAAGTCTTCCACTGAAATCGTATTCTGTCCTGCCTTGCCTTTTGCCATGATTTCTCCCAGGGTCAATATATCATAATTAATTCAAACACAATCGTTGTTTCTGAGTAAGTTAATCATGCGAATTGTTATTCAGCGCGTAAAGATGGCGGCGGTGGAAATAGATTCCGTAACTGTAGCTAGTATCTAAACAGGCTTATTCGTTCTGGTGGGCGTCGCGAAAACAGATACCGCAAAAGACGCTGATTATCTTGCCGGCAAGTTGGTGCGGATGCGTATCTTCGCCGGCCACGAGGGCGATTGCCGCAAGGGACGGAGGCCGGATTTCGACCGGGCCGCGCCGCCGGAGCTCGCGCGCTCGCTCTACGAACACTTCGTCAACTCCGTCGAATCGATATTGGGGCGCGTGCAGACCGGTGTTTTCCAAACCCGCATGGAAGTACAGCTTGTGAATGACGGCCCAGTTACTCTTATTTGCGATTCCTAGGCCGGTTCCTTACGGTCGCGGTTCCATGACTCGCTCATGTTACAGAACCGCGCGCGTCAGCAAGCTGCTATGGGCGGTTCATGTACTTCTCGTACAAGCGCCGTTGCTTGTTGTCGAGGCTTACCGCCTTGCCTTTGATAAACAATTGCTTGATTTGAGTCTGCGTCTCCAGCGGGTCGCCGTCGGTAATCATCAGATCCGCCCATTTGCCTTCATCGATCGATCCCATTTGATCGGCCACTCCCCAGATTTGCGCGGCATTCAGAGTAACCGCCTTCAACGCTTCCTCGCGAGGTAGGCCATATGCCACCGCATTGCCGGCTTGATAGGGCAGGTTACGCGAAAATTCGGTGCTGAAACTTCCGAAGGCGAACTTGACTCCCGCTTTGTAGAGTTCAGCCGGTGTTGCCGCCGGCTGATCGTACGGGTCGTCCTCATTCATCGGAAGGGCGAGCGTTGGACCCAAAATCACGGGAATATTCTTGCTCTTCAGCACATCGGCGCACTTCCACGCTTCCGGCGCTTCAGCCAGAACGATGCGAATTTTCTGTTTCTCGCCGAACTCGATGGCCGCGCGAATTTCACGCTCCCGCTGAGCGGTGACGAACAACGGCACCTTGCGCTCGATCACCGGCAACATCGCTTCCAGTTTTAAATCCGTTCGGAAGCCCGCCGCTTGGGCGGCTTTCGCTTGTAGATACCTGCGAGCGCTTTCGAAATATCCGTCCAACTCCTGCATCTGTTTTTCGTAATTCTTAACCGCTTCGGTATAGGCTGTAAGAGTGGGTCCGTTAGCGAAGCGAGTGGAAGTAATCGTCCGGATCACGGGCATATGTAAATGCAATCCGGCGGACCGCCGCACTTCCATCTCTTCGGTGGTCCAGCCAGCCAGATGAATCAAAGAAGCTTGTCCCGAGATCAAATCACCCTCGGGTAGAGAAAGAACCGTGGTAATTCCGTTCGCGCGCGCCACCGGAATATGCTCGCTCGACGGGTTGACCGCAATGGAGGCGCGAAGTTCGGGATTGAAGTTCCCGATCTCCACGGCATCCGAAGTTTCGCGCACCGCGGAAATTTCCGATAAGCCGATCTGCGTGGCCGAATCGATCATGCCGGGATAGACCTGCAATCCTTTGCCATCGATAACACGGATGTCTTTAGGGATCGCAAGCTTCTGACCTATGCCGGCGATCTTGCCATCGCGCACCAGGATCGAGCCGTTCGGGATATCGGCGCCGGACACAGTGTGAATGGTCGCGCCGCGCAGGAAGAAGCTATCGTCAGCGCCCGCGAAGAGGGGTAGCGCCGAGATTAAGATAAGCGCCGCAAACTCTCTCATTGAGCCGGCCTCTTAGAAAACGACGGCTTCTTCTGCTCATCCGAGACCTTCTGCATCAAAGCCTTTTTCTTCCGTTCGATTTCCGGTCGCGCGGCGATATCCTTGTCGCGGTCGAAGTAAATCTGGCCATCGATCATTACTTTTTGCACCTTCGCGAAGTTAGACAGCGGATGCTTATCGTAAAGCACTAGGTCCGCGTCTTTTCCCGTTTCAATCGACCCCACGCGGTTCTCGATCATCAACTGCTTTGCCGGATTGATCGTAATTAGCGACAGCGCCTCCGTCTCGCTCAATCCTCCATACTTCATCGTTTTCGCCGCTTCGGTATTCAAGTGACGCATCAATTCCGCATCGTCCGAGTTTATTGAAACCAGAACGCCCTTGCGCGTCATCAGCGCCGCGTTGTAGGGAATCGCATCGTAGGCTTCCACCTTATAAGCCCACCAATCGCTGAAGGTCGAAGCGCCCGCCCCGTGCGCCGCAATCTCCATCGCCACCTTGTAACCTTCAAGAACATGCTGCAGCGTACGAATCTTAAATCCAAACTCGTCGGCAACGCGCAGCAGCATCAGTATCTCGTCCTGGCGGTAACAGTGCGCATGAACCAGGCGCTTGCCCTCCAGTACTTCCACCAGCGGTTCCAACTTCAAATCGCGGGCTGGCGGGATCGCAATTTCGCCTTTGGCTTTCTTCGCGTCATACTCGCGCCAGGAAGCTTGGTAAGCTTTCGCATCGGTGAACGCCTCCCGGATTACGTCTTCCACTCCCATCCGCGTCGCGGGATAGCGGACCGTAGCCGCGCCGAATGCCGGGGCGGCTCCGCGGCGTTTGGGATTCTCGCCGAGAGCAAATTTGAGGCCCGGCATCGCACCTTCAAACAGAAGCTCTTCGGCCGATTTTCCCCAACGCATTTTCACTACGGAGCACTGCCCTCCAATCGAATTCGCGCTGCCATGCAGGATGTTGGCCGTGGTCACGCCACCCGCCAGCGCCCGGTAAATGGCAATGTCTTCGGGATTCAATACGTCGCCGATGCGAACCATGGAAGACACCGAAACGCTCCCCTCGTTGATACTTTCCGCGATGATGTGCGAGTGGCAATCGACGATGCCTGGCATAAGATACATGCCGGTTGCATCGACTACGCTCGCGCCGATCGGGATCGTTACGTTGTCTCCGATCCCGGCGATCTTGCCGTCCCGCACCAGTACGTTGCCTTTCAGCGTGCCTTTGGTCACGGTGAGAATCGTAGCGTTCCGGAACACGATAGGCCCCGCGGCGAACGCGCATACCAGCGAAATTGCAAATAAAAAGGCGAGGCGCTTCATGGAATTTTCTCCGCTTCCGTCTGCGTTTCCGGCTTCGATTCCGGCTTCGGATCTGTCTCCGGCAAAGGCTCGAACTTACTGCCGTCGATAAAGACATACTTCACTTTGGTCTTGTCTTGAAACAGATCGCCATCGGTCACTACAAGGTTTGCGATCTTCCCCCTGTCGATGCTTCCAAGCCGGTCGGCGACGCCATAGATTTCAGCCGGGCTCAGCGTCATCGCCCGAACCGCGTCGGCGGGCGAGAGCCCGGCATCGATAGATTTCTTAACCGCTTTCAACATATCTTTCGGATTCGCGATTCCATCGGAATAGAACGCGAAACGCACGCCGCCCCTCGCCAGCGCGGCGGGACCGCTAGCCGATTTCTCGCGAACTTCCAAAATGCGCAATGGCTCGTCCGCTTTCGGATCGGCGTCCTTCGCGCGCTCCGGCCACTTCAGGCTGATCAGCATCGGCGCGCCCGATTTTCGGAGTAAGTCGACCGAACGGTACGCCTCGTCGCCACCGTAGAGCACCGGCTTAATCTTCAACTCATCGGCGAACCTAAGCATGCGATCCACCTCCACTTCCCGTTGCGCCGGCAATAGGACGCGCGGACTTTCGATGACGCCTTCAAGCGTGCGATCGTAAGCGGGCCGCCGCAACCCTTGCGGATGTTTGTCGTAAATGGCTTTGGCGAGTTTGTAGTGGCCGGCGTCGAGATAGATCTGCCGGACGTAAGCGAACACGCCCATGAGCGAGCCGGGGTAGCTGGTGAATCCGGACGGCTTCATGGTCAAGTAAAGCCCGGCGGGCGATTCGACTATCATTTGCCCGGTCCTGTTTCCCGCCAAGTCGATGACCGCGCCCTGGCCGGAAAAAATATTGGAAGTGGGGAAAGTAACCGCGGTGGTGAAGCCGGCGTTGCGCGCGTTTTCGACGCTCTTGTCGCTCGCGACCACTTGATCCGCGGCGCGCAAATAGCTGGTGTTCGAGGGGCGATCTTCGGGACCGGACGTGGCGGGCGCTGGCGGACCGGGCGGCGCTATTGAAACGGGACGCGGGGCACCCCTCCCAGATGCGACGGGCGCGACTGGCGCCGCCGCGCTCGGCAGACCCCACGAGCTGAGGGCGTCGATCAGGCCGGGATAGACAGTGAGCCCTTTGCCGTCGATAACCCACGCATCGGCCGGCGGAGTGACGTTTTCACCGGCGGATTCGATGAGTCCGTCGCGAATCACCACCGTTCCGCGCTCGATAGGCGAACCGGATACGGTAACGATTCTGGCGTCGCGAATAGCATAAACACCCGGACCCTCCGCGCGCGCGGACGCGATCATGCCGCACATGGCCAGTAAAGCCATGGCAAGTAAAACCATCGGAGTAAATTTCATAATTGAGGCGATTATTGCAGTGGAAGTTATACTGGTACGTTTCCTTTCGCAATGGTTACACAATCGCAAATTTCTTATCGCGACGCGGGCGTCGATATCGCCGAGGCCGATCGCGCCATCGCTTCGATTAAGAAACTGGCGCGCGCTACTTTCACGCGCGGCGTCTTGACGGAAATCGGATCTTTTGGCGCGTGTTATGCGTTGCCGAAGATGCGTCAACCAGTCCTTATCAGTTCGGTCGACGGAGTCGGCACAAAGCTCAAAATCGCTTTCCTGACCGGCAAACACGGCACGATTGGAGAAGATCTGGTGAATCATTGCGTCAACGACATCGCGGTTCAGGGTGCGACGCCACTATTTTTCCTGGATTATTTCGCCGTGGGCAAGTTGGATGCGCAAGTTGCGGTCGCAATTGTTTCGGGAATGGCCCGCGGCTGCCGCGCGAATGGCTGCGCGCTGATCGGCGGCGAGACCGCGGAAATGCCCGGCCTGTATGCGGACGGTGAATACGACCTTGCCGGAACCATCGTGGGAGCCGCGGAGAAATCTCAGGTTATCACAGGCGCAAAAGTACGCGCGGGCGACGTGCTGATCGGGCTGCCATCGACCGGATTGCATACCAATGGGTACTCGCTCGCGCGCAAGTTACTCTTCGAAACTGCCGGTTATAAAGTAGACACGCGCCTGCCCGAGTTAGGGGCGCTTTCAGGAGGAACGCTCGGCGATGAGTTACTGAAGGTACACCGAAGTTATCTACGTCCCATCCAAGCACTGACGCGCGCCGGCTTACTCCACGCGGCGGCGCACATCACCGGCGGCGGAATCACGGACAACACCCCGCGCGTTCTGCCTAAGGGCCTCGCCGCATCCATCGATGTTTCGTCCTGGACCGTGCCGCCGATTTTTGAGATTCTCCGCGGGATCGGAAACATACCGCTGGACGATTACCGCCGGACGTTCAACCTGGGAGTAGGCCTGATATTGGTCGTCCCGGAGACCCGGGTCGACAGTGCCCGCCGCGCGTTGAAGCGCATCGGGGAAGCTCCCTTCGTGATAGGCAGCGTCGTGCCGCAAAAGCGCGGACGCGCGCGCGTGGAATACCGGTGAAACGCCTGGGCATTTTGCTTTCAGGGCGCGGGTCTAACTTCCAGGCAATTGCGGCCAGTGTTGCGGCTCGGAAAATCGACGCGCGAATTGCCGTTGTGATTAGCAACCGTCCATCGGCGCGCGGACTTGAAGCGGCGCGCGAGCTTGGCATTCCAGCGAGACCCATTGGCTCCCAAGGAATCGATCGCGAGATTTACGACCGCATGCTGATTGATGAGTTACGCCGCCACTCCGTCGAATTGGTTTGTCTCGCGGGCTATATGCGGCTGCTCAGCGCAACATTTGTGCGCGCGTTTCCCGGCGCAATCTTGAATATTCATCCATCGCTGCTTCCCGCGTTTCCGGGGCTCGATGCCCAGCACCAGGCTCTCGATCACGGCGTCAAGCTGACCGGTTGCACGGTACATTTTGTAGACGAATTTCTGGATTCGGGACCGATCGTTTTGC
Organism: Acidobacteriota bacterium; assembly: GCA_030946965.1. GTDB lineage: Bacteria > Acidobacteriota > Terriglobia > Bryobacterales > Bryobacteraceae > JALYXS01. The sequence goes on along the minus strand of JALYXS010000024.1, from coordinate 8,211 downwards.
AAGCGTGCGTTCCCGTGGAAGATAACGACACGGTGGATTCGCTGTCGGACCGCATCCTCGCCGAGGAGCACCGCATTTATTCGGAAGCGATTGGAATTGTGATTCGCGGCAATTACCGCATTGACGGAAGAAGAGTTTTAGCCGCTCCGCCGCCGTGTCAAACCGGAGACATGTGAGCGAGCTTCTCGCGCAACGTTTCATATGCCCGGAACATGAGCGCTTTCAAAGCGGATTGCGAGCAACCCAACACTCGCGAGATTTGCGCGTAATCCATCTCCTCGTATTTGTGCATGAGCACGGCGGCCCGCTGTTTCTCGGGTAAGGCTTGCACCGCTTCGCGTACTTCGCGTGCCCAGTCTTCTCGCACAAGCACCTGCTCCGCCGTCGCGTGGCGGTCCGGAGCATCGCGTTTCGCCGAGTTCGCCGATTCCTGGTCCAGACTGACGTTTAACTTATCGTGCCTCTCGTCGCGGAAGTGATTGAGCGCGACATTTGTCGTAATCCGGAACAGCCAGGTAGTGAATTTTGCCGATGGCTCGTAGGCCTGCCGCGAGCGATACACCCGGATGAAAACGTCCTGCGCGAGTTCCTCGGCTATCCCGTGATTGTGAACCAATCGCGCCAGGTAGTTCACCACAATACTTCGATGCCGGTTCAAGAGCAGTTCGAAACTGGCAGTGTCCTCTTCCTGGACCCGTAACATAAGTTGTGTGTCGAGATCGGCAACCGCGGCGTAAGCCATCACAACCGTTCAGACGACAAGCGCGCGGCCGGGTTACAGCAAGAGAGCGCGATTTTACAGAGCTTTACGTTCCGGCTTGCGCGACACCGCGGTCATGAGCGACTTGATTTGCGGTTTGTGCGTGGCGACGAACTTTAAATTTTCGGCCGACATGCCCGGTATCAACGCGTGAAGTTTGCCCTGCTCGCGTAGTCGATTTCCTTTTTCCGATAGTAATAGGGCCGTAAGCGTCAGAACATAATCGTGAGTGGAAAGCCCCGCGCCAGTGATTGAAGTAATCACTTTTGGCGGACTTTCGTTCAGGCGTTGGATAAACGTCTCGAGGCTCTGATTTCCGTTACCTTGTAAATTTTTCGCAAGCGAGGGGTCGTTGGCAACTGTCTGGTTCAGCGATTTGGCCGCTAGCGCCATCTTCGTGACATTATCCATGGTCAGCCGGTATTCCGATAAAAGCTTGACATCGGCGGACGAGAAGCCGGTTTGCGGCATTTGCGACATGCGCTGGGCAAAGGCGCACGCGATAATCGTCAGAAACGCTACGGCTTTCATCTGCCCTCATATTACGCCAGATGTTTTCCCACTCCGCTACAATGCAAAATCATGACACGCAGAACCGTACTTCACCTTGCGGGGGCGTCGGCGCTGGCGGCGCAGAGCAAACCCATTCCGAGCTTTGCGGTGAGCGGCGGGCGCATCAAGCAGTCGGTTTCACGCTGGTGCTACTCCAAGTACAGCCTGGAAGACCTCTGTAAAGAATCGGTGCGCATCGGGCTCAAAGGCGTTGACCTCATTGGATCGGAAGAATGGCCGACCGTTCAAAAATATGGCTTGGTCCCTTCAATGACGCCGGGCGGCGGCACGATCCCGGTGGGTTTCAATCGCGTGGAGAATCATGACGCGCTGGTGAAAGAGCTTCAGGAGAACATCACCAAGGCGGCGGCCGCCAACGTGCCGAACGTGATTACATTTTCGGGAAATCGCCGCGGCTTGTCCGATTCCGAAGGCATCGAGAACTGTGTCACCGGTCTGAACCGCATCAAGAAGTTAGCCGAAGAGAAAGGCGTGACGGTGTGCATGGAGCTGCTGAACAGCAAGGTGAATCACAAAGATTATCAATGCGATCACACTGCGTGGGGCGTGCAGGTGGTAAAGCGCGTCGATTCTCCGCGCGTGAAATTGCTTTACGACATCTATCACATGCAAATCATGGAAGGGGACATTATCCGCACGATTCGCGATAACTATGCGTACCTCGGCCACTTTCACACGGGCGGCGTGCCGGGGCGCCACGAGCTCGATAACACGCAGGAGTTGAACTGGCGCGCGGTGGCGGAAGCGATTGCCGATCTCGGTTTCAAAGGTTTTATGGCGCACGAGTTTATTCCCGTGAATCCGGACCCGATGAAGTCGCTCGAACAGGCGTTCAAGATTTGCGAGGTTTAGCATTGGGTCGTGGCGCACGCACTTCCGCGTGCCGCGTCCCCACTCAAGGGGACGCTCGTTCCGAACAGGTATCCCCATGAGTGGGGACACGGCAGACACGAGTGTCCGCGCCACATTCGAAGTATCCACGCCGCAGCGAAAATACCAAGCCATCGTGCAGCGCGGCCTCCTCGGGCACGTTGGCGCATACATTCCATCGGGAACGGGAAAAGTCTTCGTCGTGACCACCCAGGACGTCTGGCACCATCAAGGCGAACACCTGCGCGGCGGCCTCGAAAACTTGTCTTATGAAACCGTCTACCTGCCCGGCGGTGAAGAGCAGAAGCGCCTCGCGCCCCTTGAAACCGCCGCGTTGGAGATGGCCGCGCGGGGCGCCGACCGCTCCAGCCTGGCGATCGCTTTCGGCGGGGGAATTGTAACCGACATGGCCGGCTTCCTCGCCGCGATCTTCATGCGTGGCATTCCGGTTCTGCAAATTCCCACGACGCTACTGGCGCAGGTGGATGCAGCGATTGGCGGCAAGACGGGCGTCAATCTGGTCGCCGGCAAGAATCTGATCGGCAGCTTTCACCAGCCGCTCGCCGTGCTGATCGATCCGGCGGCGCTCGATTCCCTGCCCGGCCGCGAATACCGCGCCGGCCTTTATGAAGTGATCAAGTACGGAATAATATCGAGCGAGCCGCTTTTCCGGCTGCTTGTGGATCGCCGCGAAGATGTGCTGTCCCGGCGGCCCGAAGTCGTCGATCGAATGATCGAGGAATCGGTTCGCATCAAGGCGGAAGTGGTTTCGGCCGATGAGCGGGAATCGGGCGTCCGGCGGATTCTGAATTTCGGCCACACCATCGGTCATGCCCTCGAATCGGAAACGCGGTACGCGCGGTTTCTGCACGGCGAAGCGGTCGCCTTCGGAATGCGCGCGGCTGTTTTCCTGGCTCAATTCACGCAGCGATTGACGCCGGAAGATAGCGCCAGTATTTTGCATCTTATCGATAGTTATGGACCCATTCCGAGCCTGGAGGGAGTTGGCGCGGATGCTTTGCAGCGCCGCCTCATCGGCGACAAGAAAACCATCCAGGGGAAAATCCACTTCGTGCTGCCGGTGAAAGTCGGCGAAGTCGTCGTGGTTTCCGATGTTCCGGAAGACGCCGTGCGCCGAGCCATCGAGCAGGCGCTGTGTTGAGCACGCGGGGGACGACGCCTGAAGGCGCTGCCACCGAGGAAGACGCCGCGCGTTGGGTGCGCTCCATGTTCGGCCGCGTTGCGCATCGTTACGATTTGGCGAATCACCTGCTTTCTTTCAACATCGATCGTTACTGGCGCGCTCGAACCGTGCGGAGAGTCGGCCGCTTGCTCCAAACACCCGGAACGAAAGTCCTCGATCTGTGCTGCGTGACCGGCGACCTGCTGATCCTGTTGCAGGGGAAGCGGCCGGCGACCGTGCTGGGCAGCGACTTTTGCCATCCGATGCTGACCGCGGCGCGCGCGAAAGTTGCCGCCCGGCGCTTGGCCGCGAAGCTGTTCGAAGCCGATGCCTTGCACCTGCCGCTTGCCGACAACTCGCTCGATTTGATCACAATCGCATTCGGATTCCGCAATCTCGCGAATTACCAGCGGGGATTAAAGGAACTGAGGCGGGTGGTGCGCTCCGGTGGAACGGTCGCGATTTTGGAATTTTCGCAACCGCCGAATCGCGCATTCGCGGTAATCTACCGCCTCTACTCCCGCCACATTCTGCCATTCATCGGGGGCGCGATTTCCGGCTCGCGCGATGCGTACAGTTACCTGCCGGAGTCGGTTCGGAAATTTCCTTCCGCGGAAGAACTAGCCCGGCAAATGATGGACGCGGGCTTCCACCACGTAAGTTTCGAGCGCATGACGGGCGGCATCGTGGCGCTACACCTCGGATCGGTTGCCTGACTTCACCGAGGCGCGTTCGGGTCGAAGATCCGGCCCCAAATCACCTGGTAAACTTCGAGTTCATTATCGAGATTTCTGCCCGCTCTCAAGAACACGCGCGTGTTCGCCTTCAAGACACCTGGCTCGACCTGAAAGCCGCCTTCCAGATAGTTCGTATCTTTCCGCCGGTAAATAATCTTCTCGCCGTCGAATCGCGTGCGCAGAACCAGATGTTCATCCGAGAGACTCGCCACGATCCCGGAAAAAGTGAGATCGCCGCGAGGGGCAATGAATTCGACGGGACTATGCCGCATGCGATACAGACCCGCCTGCACCGCCGGCCTCGGGCGCGTCTTGTCGATGACCTGCACCATGCGCGCATAGCGGACCGGCGTGGAGTCGCGATCGCACACCACCTCCACGATGTCCCCTTGCACCAGCAGATTGCCCGGAATCCGCTCTTTTTGTTTCTCGATCCAGGTTTTCGAATCGAACCCAAAACGGTAGACCACCGCGCCCGATTGAATGGTGAATTGATCCAAGGCGCCCGGAGCTTCGACGAGGATTCCGCGCACGAACCCGGTGGGAACCGGAATCTGCGCGAGTACCGCGGTGGTGAGGAGAAAAGCCGCTAATAAGCGCACGAGTGTCTCGCTTTTGTGACGATAACATGTGGCGCAAGGATCGACTGCCCGAATTGACTGCTACGATAGAAAATCCAGCCATTTCCATGGGTTTGCGCTTACATAATACGCTTAGTCTGCAGGTAGAGCCGTTCGTTACAAAGCAAGAAGGCGTGGTTCGCATGTATACCTGCGGGCCGACGGTTTACGATTTCGCGCACATCGGAAATTTCCGAAGCTTCGTGTTTTACGATATTTTGCGAAGATGGCTGCGCGCCAGCGGCTACAAGCTCGACCACGTCATGAACATAACGGACGTGGACGACAAAATCATTCGCAACGCCGTCGCGCAAAAAAAATCGATAGCGGATTACACAGCCATTTACACGGAGGCTTTTCTCGCCGATTCGAAGCAGTTGCGCCTCGAGGTGCCCGAGCGCCTCGCGCGCGCCACCGAGCACATTCCGGAAATGGCTCGCGCGATCGAAGAATTGGCCGCCAAAGGTCATACCTATGAGAGCGACGGGTCCGTTTATTTCCGCATCGGAACGTTCCCCGAATACGGCAAACTTTCGCATAACGATTTCAGCGGCAATCGCGCCGGCGCTCGCGTTGACGTGGATAACTACGACAAAGACGACGCTCGCGATTTCGTGCTCTGGAAAGCGCCCAAGGAAGGCGAGCCGTTTTGGGAAACGGAAATCGGTCCGGGCCGTCCGGGCTGGCACATCGAGTGTTCCGTCATGGCGATCGAGTATTTGGGGGAGACTCTCGATATTCATGCGGGCGGCGTCGACTTAACTTTTCCGCATCATGAAAACGAGATAGCGCAATCGGAATCGCTAACGGGCAAGCCATTCGCGCGCTTTTGGCTGCATTCTGAATTTCTTCTGGTGGATGGCCAGAAGATGTCGAAGTCGCTGGGGAATTTTTATACCTTGCGGCAAATATTAGAGCGAGGGCATCCGCCGGAGACGGTGCGGTATCTGCTTGCGTCCGTGCCGTATCGCAAGAGTCTGAATTTTACTTTCGAGGGATTGAAGTCCGCCGCCACTGCCGTGGAGCGGCTGCGTAACTACAAATTGCGCCTCGATACGGACCGGTTCGAGCCCGGCGCGAATCCCCGGTTGCTTGAAAGAACGAAACTGGCGGAAGCAGGCTTTCGGGCGGCGCTGGATGACGACCTGAACACGGCCGAGGCCCTGGCGGCGGCGTTCGAATTCATCCGCGATACCAACACCGCCATGGACGCGGGTGAGTTTCTTGCCGGCAACGCGACTCCCGCGCAGGCGTTTCTGGAGCACTTCGATGCGGTGTTCGACGTACTGAAGAGTGAGCAGGCGGACGGCGGCGTTTCAGACGATCGAATCAACGAACTGGTCGCGGAACGAACGCAAGCGAAGAAGGCGCGCAACTTCGCGCGAGCCGACGAGATTCGCGAGGAGCTAACGCAGCAGGGCATCGTCATCGAAGACACCAAAGGTGGCGTCCGCTGGAAAAGAAAATGAAAATGAACACCGCCGCGGTCCATGCGGGAGACCGCAAACACACGGGATCTTTTGTCCCCATTACTACTCCGATCCATACCGCGTCGAGTTATGTGTACGACACCATGGAGGATCTCGATCGCGTATTCTCGCTCGAAATGCCTGGGCCTGCATATTCGCGTTACGGAAATCCGACCAACGAGGCGCTCGAAGAGTTAACCGCGACTCTCGAATCGGGCGCCGGCGCGCTCGCGTGCTCCTCCGGCATGAGTGCTATCCAGATGGCTCTGACGGCCGCGCTCACCGACCGGCGCAAATCTATCGTCGCGGCGAGTGCGCTATATGGCGCGAGCGTGGGGATGTTGATGAACGTGTTCGCGCCATTGGGCGTGGATGTTCATTTCGCCGATTTCTGCGATCTGAATGCGCTCGAGGGCGCGGTAGCGGAGCACAAGCCCGGATGCCTCTTGACGGAGACCATTTCCAACCCTTTGCTGCGGGTGCCCGCGCTCGACAAGGTGGCGGATATCGCGAAGCAAGCGGGCGCGGCGCTGGTTGTCGATAACACATTCGCCACGCCGCTTTTGATTCGTCCGCTGGAGCTGGGCGCGACTTTCGTAGTCCATAGTTTGACGAAGTACCTGTCGGGCCACGGCGATGTATTAGGTGGAATCGTCATTTCGGATTCGGAGAATTTGGACAACCTGCGCGCGCTCTCCCGAACCATCGGCCCCGTGCTCGGCTCTTTCGAGAGTTATCTTGCGATGCGTGGGATCAAGACGTTTCCCTTGCGCATGGAGCGCCAGTGCTCGAATGCGTGCCGGGTGGCGTCGTGGCTGGCGGCGCGTCCGGGCGTCGATCGGGTCTACTATCCCGCCGATCCGGCGCATCCCGACGCCGCGACGATCAAACGCCTCTTCCCGGAGAACCTCGCCGGCGCGATGGTCAGCTTTGAGCTGAAGAACGCGCGGCGCGAGGAAATTTTCCGCTTTATGAACGCGTTGCGAGTGGTGGTGACGGGCACGTCGCTAGGCGACGTCCACAGCATGATGCTATATCCGGTGATGAGTTCGCATCGTGAAATTTCGCCGAAGCACCGGGAACGCATGGGTATTGGCGAGAGCCTGGTGCGGTTGTCGGTCGGAATCGAGGCTGTGGAAGACATTCTCGCGGATCTGGAGCAGGCATTTTAGCGTATATACTAGCTTCTATTGTGATCAAAATAAGATTCGTTTTTCGCGCGATGGCGATGGTGGCGGCAGTAGCTATGATCGCCCCTGGCCTGGCGTTAGCCATGGACGTCGCGCCTCCAACCGACCAGATCGCCTCCGCGGTCCTCGCCGCGCCCAAAGAATCGCGGAACGATGCCACCGTGCTCGGCTACAACGCAAAGGGGGAAGTGGTAACGCTTAGGAAGGGCAGCAACGATTTTGTCTGCCTCGCGGACGACCCCAGCGACAAGACTTTCAGCGTGGCTTGTTACCACAAAGACCTCGAACCCTTCATGGCTCGCGGACGCGAACTAGCCGTGCAGGGAGTAAAAGGCAAAGAGCGTCATGAAATGCGCTGGAAAGAAATTCGCGAAGGAAAACTTTCCATGCCGAAGGACCCGCGGATGCTATACGTTCTAACGGGCAGCGGCTTCGATGCGGCGAAGGGCGAAGTCACGGACCCGTACCTGCGTTATGTGGTTTACACGCCGAATGCTACTCCGGAATCGATTGGACTGTCGACGAAATCGGGCCCCGCGCCTTGGCTGATGTACCCCGGAACGCCGGGCGCGCACATCATGATCAACCCTCCGAAGAAATAGGCCGCAAAGGAATTACGCGCCGTGGCACTTCTTGAATTTCTTACCGCTGCCACAGGGGCATGGGTCGTTCCGGCCCGTCTTGTCACCCTTCACGATCGTCTGCGTTAAGTTCGCCGTGCCATCGCCGCCGACGAACTGAAGCGCATCCATCTCTTTTTCTTTCTTGCGCTGGATGTTCCGCGTGAGGTCCTGAACCGAAGCCTGCGC
>JALYXS010000018.1 GCA_030946965.1 Acidobacteriota bacterium | reverse complement strand
GGAAGCGGCAAGACGCGGGTGATCACGCATCGGATCGCGCACCTCATTAGCGCCAAAAGAGTTCCGCCGTCATCCATCCTGGCCGTCACGTTCACCAATAAATCAGCCGCCGAAATGCGGTCACGCGTCGTATCGCTCCTCGCCGGGGAAGAGCTTTCGAGCACGCCCACGCTCTCAACGTTTCATTCGTTCGGCGTCCGCCTTCTTCGCAAGGATGGCGATCCGCTCGCCCAGATCCGTCCCGGCTTCAATCGCAAATTCTCTATCTACGACGACGACGATCAACTCGCCATCGTCAAAGCCGCCTATCGCCGGCTTGGTCTCGACGACAAGTTCATGCCGCACCGGGCGGTGCTCTCGCTCATCGGGAATTCGAAGAACGCCAAGAAGACGCCGCAGGATCTCTACAGCGAATCGAAGGATCCCAAGATGACCAAAGTCGCGGTCATTTTCGAGGAGTATGAGAAGGCTCTCCGCCAGGCCAACGCGCTCGATTTCGACGACCTGCTGCTCGAAACCGTGCGGCTGCTCTATCACGACAAAGATACCCGCGACGTTTACAACCGGCGCCTGAGTTACATCATGATTGATGAGTATCAGGACACCAACCGCAGCCAGTATGAACTGATGCGCCTGCTCTCGCAATCGCACAGTAACGTCTGCGTGGTGGGCGACGAGGACCAATCGATCTACAGTTGGCGCGGCGCCGACATCCGTAACATTCTCGATTTTGAGAAGGATTATCCGAAGGCGGCGACTATTCGTCTAGAGCAAAATTACCGCTCGACGAAAAATATCCTGGAAGCGGCGAGCGCCCTGGTCGCAAACAATAAAGAGCGCAAGGGAAAGTGGCTCTGGACGGATTCCGTGCCCGGCCAGTCACTCACTTTGTATGGCGGTTACGACGCGGAGAACGAAGCGCTATTCATCGCCGACACGATCGAGAAGCTGCTGCGGGAGCATCCCGATTACCGCGTTGCGGTTCTGTATCGCACGAACTCCCAATCGCGCCAGATCGAAGAAGCGCTTCGCCGGTATGGCCGCAAGTATCTCGTGGTTGGAGGATTTAGTTATTATCAACGCGCGGAAGTGAAAGATGTTCTTGCGTACTTGAAGCTTGCCGTTTCGCCATCCGATTCCATCAGCCTTCTGCGCGTGATCAACACGCCCGCGCGCGGGATCGGGAGAACCACCGTGGAGGAAATTGAGCGTTACGCGATTGAGCACAATCTGAGCCTGTACGACGCGATTGAACGCATGCTCGAAGACCGCTTGTTCGCTTCTCGCGCGCAATCGGCATTGGCCGCTTTCCGCGCGATCGTGCAGGATCTCACGGCCGCCGCCGCGGCCATGCCTTTGAATCTGGCGCTGCAGTTGATTGAAGATCGCACCGGCTATCGAAAAATGCTGGAGCAGGAGAATACGCCCGAATCACAGGGCCGTCTCGAGAATCTGGACGAATTGGTAAATGCCGCCGCGGAAGCCGTCGAGCGCGGCGAGACCGTTACCGAGTTTCTCGATCACGCCTCGCTCGTGGCTCAAGCCGACTCGGTCGATTCGGATTCGCAAGTCACTCTGCTCACGTTGCACAACGCCAAGGGCCTCGAGTTCCCGATTGTCTTTCTTGCCGGTCTGGAAGAAGGCCTGTTCCCCCACAGCCGCTCGCTCAATTCCGAAGCGCAGATGGAGGAGGAACGGCGACTCTGTTACGTCGGCATGACACGCGCCGAGAAGAGGCTGATCCTGTCTTGGGCCCGCTATCGCCGGCGTTTCGGCGGGGGCGAACAGGAACGCTCCATCAAATCGCGATTCTTGAAAGAAATTCCGGATCATCTGATTGTCGATGCAGGTCCCGCCGAGGAGGAGCGCCACGAAGCGCGGCAGGTCCCGCGCCCCAATCCGTACACTGGCAAGACTTACAACTCAGTTCAGAATGTCTCGCAATTTTTCGCCGACCGGGGGATGAAGGTTCCGGTTCTGCCAACGCCACCCACTTCCGCCCGCCCGCTGCCGGTTGCGCCGCCCGCCCCAAAGAAGCCCGCGCGAACAGGTACATTAGTAGAGCATCCAAAATACGGACGTGGCACCATTGTCCGGCGGGAAGGCGATGGTGAGGACGCGAAGATTACCGTCAGTTTCCAGCGCCACGGACTCAAGAAGTTAATCGAAAAATACGCGGGACTAAAACCAGCCTAATGAATACGAAAAACGTCACCGACACTGAAGAACGAAAAAAAGTAAAGCGCGCCGCCCGCAAGAAAGCCGCGCCCAAAGCGAAGCGCGCCTCCGGTGTCGCTCGCGGCTCCAATAAGAAGAAGATCAAGAAATTAGTGCAGGGCCAGCGGAAGCGGTAACGTGGCGCGGACACTTGTGTCTGCCGTGTCCACACTTGTGTGGACACATTCTCATGCGGACGAGATCCTCGAGAACGCGTGTCCACACGAGTGTGGACACGGCAGACACAAGTGTCCGCGCCACAACCCCGCGTGAATCCGCTTCTTCGCACCAAGAGCATCGATGCGCTGATCGCCGCTTCGGAAGAACCCGAAAAGCGGCTTCGCAAGTCTCTTGGTCCCTGGAGCCTCACCGCGTTCGGCGTCGGGGCGGTCATCGGCTCCGGCATTTTCATTCTGACCGGCACGGCCGCGGCGGGTGAGACGCTTCATTTCAAATCCGTCTTGCACGCGCCTATTCTGGACTTGCTGATGCACGGCTCAAGCGCGCTTTCAACCATCGGCCGCCCCGGCGCGGGCCCCGGAATCAGCCTGTCCTTCCTGCTCACGGCGCTGGCGTGCAGCTTCGCGGCGCTCTGTTACGCCGAGCTCGCCTCGATGATTCCGATTGCGGGAAGCGCCTACACTTACGCCTACGCCACGCTAGGTGAAGTTTTCGCCTGGATCATCGGTTGGGATCTGATTCTTGAATACGCAGTCTCCAACATGGCCGTGGCGGTCGGATTCTCGGCCTATCTCAACGACATTCTCGAAAGCGTTTTCGGGTGGCATCTGCCCAAAATCGTCGCGGGTCCGATGATCGTCGACGGCCAGTTTACCGGGAGCTGGTTCAATATTTCCGCGCTGCTGATCCTGCTAATCCTGTCGTACATATTGGTCAAGGGCATCCGCGAGAGCGCGAACACAAATAATGTGATGGTGGTAGTGAAGCTGGCGGCAATTCTGATCTTCGTAATCGGAGCGGCGCGAGCGGTTCGAACGGAGAACTGGCACCCGTTTCTGCCCAACGGATTTCCTGGCGTGCTCACCGGCGCGGCAATCGTATTTTTCACCTACATCGGGTTCGATTCCGTCTCCACGGCGGCCGAGGAATGCCGCCATCCGCAGCGCGATTTGCCCATCGGCATCATTGCCACGCTCGTCGTTTGCGCCGTGCTCTACATATCGGTCGCGCTGGTGCTGACGGGCATCGCCAATTACAAGACGCTCAACAATGCCGCCCCGGTGGCGAACGCGCTCAAGGCGCTCGGGTTTACCAGAATCCGGCAGTGGGTGGGAGTGGGCGCGATCGTCGGAATGATTTCATCGCTGCTCGTATTCCAATACGGGCAAGCACGCGTGTGGTTCGCGATGTCGCGCGATGGATTGCTTCCGAAGGCTTTCTCGAAAGTACATCCAGTTTACAAAACGCCCCATATCAGTACCTGGATCGCCGGCCTTGCGGTCGGAATTCCGGCTGGTATTTGGGACATTGGAACGTTTGCCGATCTATCGAATATCGGAACGTTGTTCGCGTTTATCGTGGTTTCGGCGGGCGTGCTGGTGCTGCGGAAACAACAGCCGGATCGTCCCCGCAGCTTTCGAGTTCCGGGGTGCCCGTGGTTCCCGCTGCTCTCTATTGGAATGTGCTGGGTGCTGATGATGGCGCTGCCGCTCGAGACGTGGATACGATTCTTCGTTTGGCTGGCGATCGGTTTAGCGATTTATGGGACGTTCGGAAGGAAGAATAGCGCGTTGCAAAGCGGTTAAAAGGCGGACGGCGGTTCCGAATCGAAACCGCCGGTCCAAAGCGAGCGTTAGTTAACGCCCGCCGTAGTAAATCGTAACAGTATCCGAACTGTTGACCTTTCCTGTCGAATCGGTAACCGTGAGGTTAAATGTATAGTTACCAGGTCCCTGGAGAAACTGTACGCCCGTTGTCGCCGCCGTGGGAGTGTTAATGCTCGCGTTAAGGCTTCCAAGCGAAACCGTCCAGAGGTACGTATAAGGCGCGGTGCCGCCTGTTACAGTGCTGCTGAGAGTCAACGTCGGGTTGACGACGCTCGCGCCCTTTGGCGCCGCTACTACGGTAAGCGCCGCGGGCGTAGGCGGAGTCGTTCCACCGCCAGTGCCGGTCCCCGTGCCTGTACCAGTCCCCCCTACGATGAACTGCCCAGCCGCGGCGAGAATTTGCGCCATGGATTGCGGTGTGTCGAAGGCCGCCGGGAAGGGAATCCCAAAGTTAAGTTGATTCAAATACGCGGCGTGCCGCGCTTCGACAGTTGCGATCGTAGCTCCCGCCGTTAAAAGGGCGGGGCTGGTGAGCAGCGCCACCGCTCCATCGTAAGCCATAACGCCGGTGTTTTCGAGCAACTGCGCCACCATCACGAAATCGTCCACCGTCACATAACCGAAGTTATACGTATCGGGAGGCACCGGTGTGCCGCCGAGAGATGTAATCACTTTGGTGAGCGTGGCGACGTGCGTCGCTTCGTGCTGCTGAATCAGTTGAAAGTACTTGTAGACGTTTCCCATCGACGCCATTCCCAGATTTGCAAAAAAGGCGGCGTTAGCGAAATCGGTTGCGGCAAATTTAGCTAATCCCTGGGTATAAAAAGCGTTCTCCAGGTTCTCCAAACGAAGAGCGAAATTCAGGACGACCAAGTCGGTCGCGGGTCCCGGGGTCAGGGGCGGAGACTGAGCATTCAAGGATGATGCGAATGCTGTAGCTCCAACGAGCGTTGCCGTGCCTGCTAAAAATTTCCGCCGCGAATTGCTTAGATCTGTGTTGCGGACGCGCAGATTCCGTGTAAGTGATTTCATGATTTTTCTCCTTTATCCAATTCCGTTCCTACATTCCCGGGCAGGAAGTAATGAATGGACCGGCAATTGCCAAAATCTGGGCCATCGTCTTGGGTGTGTCAAACGCGTCCGGAAAAGGTACCGCGCCGTTCAACTGATTCAGGTACGCGGCGTGCCGGGCTTCGACGGTCGCGATAGTGGCGCCAGCCGTGCGAAGCGACGGTGTTTGAATCTGACCGATAGCGCCGTCGTATGCGCTTACGCCCGTGTTCTCAAGAGCCATCGCGATCGCGATGAAATCGTCGGCGGTCTTGTATCCAAAATTGTAAGTGCAAGCCGGAACCGGAGTGCCACCCAAGCTCTTGATCACGCTCGTCAACTTACGTTCATGTGTCTGTTCATGATCGCGAATGATTGATAGGAAACCGAAAACGTCGCCGTTGATCTGATCGCCCAAACCCTGCATGAACTGGGCATTGGCAAAGTCAACGCTTGTGAATGTTTTGAGACCTTGCGTGTAGAAATTGGCCTCAAGATGCTCCAATGTCAACGCATAGTTGAGAATCGCGATATCCCCCGTGGGTACGGTGGTCGATTGCGCGGCAAGCCTGCTTGCCACCGCGGCCATTCCGGCCCATTTCGCGGAGCCTGTAAAGAATTTCCTGCGGCTGTTCGGTACTGCTTCAACGGCGGGCACCAAGCCGCCGGATCCTTGCGAACGATCCATGATCGATTTTTCTCCTTAACCTGAGTGGTTTTGCAAACTGATTACCACTGAAGTTTACGAAATTTATTCGGCAAGCAGATGGGGATAACCCCAGCGAAAGTGTGATTTTACACATTATCAAGGGAGGATCCCTGGCAGGTGCCAGAAACTCGCGGCGGAAAGCATGAATTACCGGAAAATCTCGGCCAGAGGCACTGCGATATACGGTTCGGCCGTGGTCAAAACGCCATCTTTGTCTAATTGGATTTCGCCCAATGCGGCAGCGCTGAATGCCGATGCGCATTGCTTTCTAGGATCGAGCACCCAGACATACTTAACTCCGAACGCGATATATTCGTCCACCTTCTGCCGCATTCGGCGGATCGAATCGGCCCTCGAGAGAATCTCGATGCAGAGAAAAGGCGGTTTGGTGAAGATCTGCTCGTCCGGTTCGGGTCCAACTACGACACAGACATCGGGAATGCGAAATCGCGAGGGCGTTACCTGGACTCGCTGCTCGGGATACACGTTCAATTCTTCCGTTGTTTGGAAACGATCAATCCAAACGATCAGGTTGCGTTGCGTCTTGCCGTGATCCCTTTCTCCCAAATTGCGCTCCGTGACGACTCCGTCCAGGTACTCCCGGTCGGGCTCGTAGTCCGTCGAAAGATATTCGCTGAGCGGAACAAGCGTGGTGGCCGACATTGACCGATTATCCTCCCCTCACTTATAAGACGGCATGGAATCACTTGCGAGCACTTCCACAGGATTGCCCGCCGGGTCTTGAACATAAACCGAGCGCGTCCCATCGCGATGCGTTTTTAATTCGCCGAAGCGCTCCGCGTCGGGGCTCACGAAACCAATATGCGCCGGATGCTGGCTGGGAATCACCAGCGCCAGCCGGATGTTGGCGAAGCTTAGCAACGCCCATGTCTCGTCCTGATACTTGACATCGCAGCGAAAAGTGCTGGTATACCAATCGACCGCCGACTGGATGTCGGTGACGGGAATGGCAATGTGATCAATCGGGCTTAGTTCCGGGGTCATAGATTTTGGTTCATCGCGATTTCATTATCGCGTGGCTTGGCGGAAGACGGATACACTACTCCTATGCCAACCACTTGCGAACAAGCCGTCGCGGAATACTTCGCCGCTCTTCGAGCCATGGATGCCGATCGATGGGTGAACACCTTTGCCTCCGACGCCGTCAGTCACGACCCGGTCGGCGTTCCTCCCCACCACGGCCACGCGGCCTTGCGGCAGTTCCTGACCGGCGTGCTCAGCCTGTTTCAAACGGTCGGTCTGACGGAAGAACACATTTTCATCGCGGGCAATTCCGCCGCGGTGAAGTGGAACGGTCAAGGTGTCGGCCGTAATGGGCGCGCGGTTACTTTCGAAGGCATCGACGTGATCGATTGCGATGCCGAGGGCAAGATCGCCACCGTTCGCGCGTTTTGGGATCCGGGTCCGGTCATCGCCGCCGTAACCGCATAAGGTATGGACCGCCCCTCAAGCGTGATTCAAATCAATATTTCGCGCGGAGGCATCCCCAAGCGGCCAGTCGCCGAAGCCATG
>JALYXS010000722.1 GCA_030946965.1 Acidobacteriota bacterium | reverse complement strand
TGCCCATCCTTCTCGCGGAGGCGTGGCGGGCGGGCAAAATCCGGCCCGGGAGCGTCGTTTTGATGGCGGTGTTCGGAGTCGGATTCTCGTGGGCGGCGACGGTTGTGCGCTGGCCGGAGGAGACGATTGGGGCATGATGCGGCGATTCGAAGGCAAGACCGTCTTAATAACGGGAGCATCGTCAGGATTGGGGAAAGCCTGTGCTAAGCGGCTCGCGGCGGAAGGCGCTTCGCTCGTCCTGATTGGGCGCAATCCGGAAACGCTCGATCAGTCCGGCGTCAACGGGGGGAAGCATGTCTGCGATCTAACCGATGAAGCGGCTGTAAAAGCTTTGCTGGCGAAATTGAAAGAACAGAGCGGAAATATCTCGGGGTGGGTACTGGCGGCGGGCGTTCAGGATGTTCGCCCGTTGCGGATGGAATCGCAGGCGACGCTACAGAATACGTGGGCGATTAACGTTCAGGGAACGCTTGGATTCCTGGCGCTCGCTTTAAAAAGCCGGATTGTCGAAGCGGGCGGCTCGATCGTGCTGTTCTACTCGGCCGCGGTGCATGCGGGGGGAATTGGACTGGTGTCTTATGCCGCGTCGAAAGGTGCGATTGAGGCGGCCACGCGCTCGCTTGCATTAGAGCTCGCCGCGCAGAAGATCCGTGTAAATGCCGTTGCTCCAGGCGTGATCCCCACGCCCATGTCGGATAAATACCTGAGCAAGATGACACCCGATGCGGTGGCGTCTATTGAAGCGTTGCATCCGCTAGGGTTCGGGAAGCCGGAAGACGTCGCGGGACCGGTGGCCTTTTTACTTTCCGAAGACGCGCGGTGGATAACGGGGTCGGTGCTTGCGATCGACGGAGGGTTGTCGATTCATTGAAAGAAAGTGCGAACAATTCGGATCGTTTTGCGCACGCACTCTTGCGTGCCGTGTCCACACTCGTGTGGACACATGGGGTCGCGCTGAACCGCCGAAGGAGACCCGCCAGGCGTCCACGCGAGCGTGGACGCGGCACGCAAGAGTGCGTACGTCACAAGTTCAGGCCGCAATGAGTCCCCAGGAGTTCACTTCGCGCTTCGGCTCCGTGGCCGACGCACGAACGATGCAGCAGGTCCAGCAGTTCGCGCGCGATCTTCATGGCGAGGATTTACCCGCCGCGACGGCCCTCCTTCAAGCCCAAGACGGCTCGAATCCTTTAACAGGTTGGCTGCGCGCAAGCCTCTTCGAAGCGGCTGGGAATCATCGGGAAGCCGCCGTGCTGCTCGAAACATTGCCCGATCGCGCATGGGGCGACGAACGAACCATCCGGCTGCTTGCCCTCGCGCGCAATCTCTCGAAGATCGATGAGACGCCCGCCTGGATGCCGCTTCGAGACGCCATCCGCGCCGCTGCCTCGTACCGGCAGCTCACCGCCGCGGATCAACTGCTCTCGCGCCTTCGCAAGAAAGCGCCATGGCAGCCCAAGCGAACTTGCCGGCTCGCAATTGCCGGAACGGCGACCTTCGATTTCTGGCTTCCGGCCCTTCGCGCTATTTGTTTCTCGGCCGGGATCGACCTCACCGTCTTTACCGGCGGGTTCGATCAATACCAGCAGGAAATCCTCGACCCTAACTCCGCATTGGCGGAATTCCGCCCAGAGATCGTACTGATCGCGGCGGACTGGCGCAGTCTCGCACTGCCCGACGAATCCCCAGACCCCGCGGCGTTGGTTCAAGAGAAGCTCGACAACTTCCGCCGCCTCTGGCGCGAGTGCCGCGAACGTCTCGGCGCGTTTGTTATCCAGCACAATTTCGAAGTCCCGCCGGGCGATCCTTATGGACGCCTAACTGCGGCGTTGCCAGGTGGCCGCGCACGGCAGCTTCACGACCTGAATGGCGCGCTTTGGAACGCCGCGCGGGAGGAACCGGGTGTCGCGATCCTCGATCTGGAACAGACCGCCGCCAACTTCGGCAAACAGGCCTGGAGCGATCCCGTCCTATGGCATGCGGCGAAGCAGTATCCCGCGCCGGCGGCCATTCCGGCTCTCGCCCGCGAACAAACGGCACTGTTGCGGGCCGTACTCGGGCTGTCCTCCAAATGCCTGGTGCTCGATCTCGATGGCGTGCTCTGGGGAGGGGTGATCGGCGAGGACGGTCTTGCCGGGATTGCCCTGGGCGGCACGCCACAAGGTGAGGCATTCGTCGCGTTCCAGCGCTATGTGCGATCGATCCAGCGTCGCGGCATCCCGCTGTGCATCTGTTCCAAGAACAACGAAGACGACGCGCGTGAACCTTTTCGCCAGCATCCCGAAATGGTGCTGGAGCTTGACGACATCACCTTGTTTCTGGCCAATTGGGATACCAAGGACGAGAATCTGCGCCGGATCGCATCCACGCTAAATATCGGGATCGACAGCCTGGTATTCGTCGACGACAATCCGTTCGAGAGATCGATGATTCGCCGCGCCCTTCCCGAAATTGAAGTGCCCGAGATGCCCGCCGATCCTTCTCTCTACATTCAAGCGCTCGATCGAGAGCGCTACTTCGAAGCGCTCTCGCTAACGCAGGAGGATCGCCAGCGCACGGCTTCCTATCGCGACAACGCCGAACGCCAGGTTTTGGCCGCGGCCAGTACGGACGTCGATGGGTTCCTTCGAGATCTGCAGATGCACGTCGAATTGAAACCGTTTGACGCCCCAAACCTGCCCCGCATTGTGCAGTTGATTAATAAGACGAATCAGTTCAACCTGACGACCCGCCGTATGTCGGCAGCGGAAGTCGATGCGCTTCTGAACAGACCCAACTGCTACACGCAGTTCATGCGGCTGCGCGACCGTTTCGGAGATAGCGGACTCACCGGCGTGCTGATCGCTCACGAAGAAACGGACACGTTGCGAATCGACAACTGGCTCTTAAGCTGCCGCGTTCTGGGGCGGCGAATCGAAGAATTGATGCTGGCCGCGGCGCACGCGCACGCTGTTAAAATCGGTCTCAAATACCTGTCCGGCGAATATGTTCCAACGCCCAAGAATGGACAGGTTCGAGACCTGTATGGACGCTTCGGATTTGAACTAATCGACGAGGATTCAGCGGGCACTCGCAAGTACCGATTGCCCGTCCGGGAAGGCGCATTTCCCGAACCGGACTACTGCCGTGTAACGTGGAACTGATGGCAACTATCCACCAACGCGTCCGGCGTGTATTTCAGGAAATATTCGACGACGACGCAATGGAAGTAAACAACGAATCGTCGGCGAAGACAATGCCCGAATGGGACAGCCTGGCGCATGTGCGTCTGATCATTGCCCTCGAAGAAGAGTTCGATATTAAATTCACGACGCACGAGGTTGTACAGATGGCTTGCGTGGGGGACCTGGAAGAGGCTTTGGCATCAAAAGGCGTTAACGGGTAGCTATTCGATTTATTTCAACCGGCGCCGCAAGATATCGAGCGCCATCTGGCCGGCAAACGCTCTGATTCGTGGCCGGTCGCCAAAGAATTGCCGGCTGAGCACGGCTGCGCCCGCCGCGTCCGAGATCCCGATGTGCACCATCCCAACGGGCGCGCGTTCGTCGTCCACGCCTGGTCCGGCATTTCCCGTCACCGAGAGGGCATAGGACGCGCCAGTGCGCCAACGCGCCCCGATCGCCATCGCCTCGGCGGCCTCTTTGCTCACCGGGCCGAACCGGTCCAGCGTTTCTTGAGGAACGCCCAGCAGATCGATTTTGGCGCGCGCCTGATAGGCGATAAACCCGCCCAGGAAGTAGGCCGAGCAGCCCGGGACGGTTGTGATCCGCTCGGCAAGCAACCCGCCGGTGCAGCTTTCGGCCACCGCTAGTGTTGCGAGCCGCTTCTTCAGCATCTCGCCGACGGTCGCCTCGAGGGAATCGCCGTTTCGCGAATAGATGCGATCGCCCAGAAGGAGTTCAATCGGTCCGCCCACCTCGGCCAGCAGCGTTGCCGCTGCCGCTTCCGTCTTGCACCGCGCCCGCAAGTGTACCTGAATGTCGCCATCGTGCGCGAGCACGGTGGTCACGGGATTTGAGTATTTCTTGCATACCGGAGAGATGGCCTGGTCGAGCTCGGATTCGGCCATTCCCGCAACGCGAAAAATAAGCGTGTGGATCACTTGCTTGGGAATCGACCGCTCCAAGCGCGATAGGCAGTGCCGCGTGAACATGGATTTCAATTCATGCGGCGGACCGGGCAGCAGCATGATGCGGCTCCCCGATTCTTCGATCCACTGGCCCGGGGCGGTTCCGCGGTCGTTCGTTAGAATTTCCGCTCCCGCTATGATAAATGCCTGGCGCTTATTGGTCTCGGCCATCTTGCGGCCCGCGCGGGCGAAACGCTGCTCCAATTGTTCGCTAATTTCGGGGTGGAAGATCAGCTTGCGGTCGATGGCGAGCGCGACCGCGTCGCGCGTGGCGTCGTCCTGCGTGGGACCGAGACCGCCCGAGAGAATCACGATCTCCGAGCGGCGTATAGCGCGGCGCACCGTTTCAGCCAGACGTTCCCGATCGTCACCGACGACGCACTTGGTGGTGACTTCCACGCCGAGCCCGTTCAATTGCTCGGTAAGGAAAAGGGAATTGGTGTCGATCCGCCGCGGAGTGAGAAGCTCGGAGCCGACGGCAATGATTTCAGCGTCTATTCCAGCGTTGATGTCAGCGTTCACATTCCAGTTTAAATCGCCGGCGAAGGAGCAAGCGTCGATTCCCAATCGCCCCAGGGACTTTTTGCGTGCCCCACCCGCACGTTCACTTCCCGATAATGTTGAAGGCCGGCGCGGCGCACATACTCCGTTGCGGGTAGAAAATCGTCGTGAATCCGGCGGAGTTGCCCATTGAGTTGCGCGTTGAGCGCGCGGTCGAGCGACGCTCTTTGCGGAGCATGGGAAGCATCGCCGATCCGGTTGTGCATCTGATACGGGTCCGTCTGGTTGTCGTAAAGCAGCCACGGCCCGTCGATCGAGCGAACGTACGTATAACGCTCCGTGCGCAAACCGCGATATGCCGCGAACCCGTACCGCCGGGCTTCCGTGATCGGGACCGGCAGACTAATCAACGCAGCTTCGTCCGGCCGCTCCGGGCCGCCGCACGCCAGAGCGGAGTTATCGGCGCCTTGCACTCCCGAGGGGATCGGAAGACCGGCGAGCCCCAGCAGGGTCGGCATCAGATCCGGCATGTTAACCGGCATGCGAATGCGGCGGCCTTTCGAACCCTGCCGTCGCGGATAGCGGATCAGCAGCGGAACGCGAATGGATTCATCCCACGGGTAGAGTTTGGTGGTGAGACCCTGCGACAACATCATGTCGCCGTGGTCCGACGTGAACACGACGATGGTATCATCCGCAATGCGAAGGCGGGTCAATACCGCGAGCAGTTGACTCACGCAATCGTCGAGCGCGGCGATATGCGCGTAGTAGCCTCGAAGCGCCTTGACCGCTTCCACGCGGCGATCTTCGGGCACGTTGGGACGAAGTTCAATCGATCGGCCGGCATAGAGGGCCCGATACTTTTCGGGCGCGGTGTCATACGGAAAATGCGGCGGCCCTAACGAGAGAAATAGAAAAAAAGGATCGGGGCCTTTCGCCTGCCGCTCGATGTAGCCGCACGCGTCGGCGGTCTGGGATTGCGCATCGTAGCCGGGCCAATATCGCGGCGTTGCATCGTTGCCTTCGTAATAGAGCGAGTGGTTGTAATCGTGGCTGCATTCGCATGCTTTCCAGTATTTGAACCCGAGACGCTTATCGGGTGGAATATAGGCCAGCCTGCGGCCGTAATTTCCGTCGGGGCTTCCGTATAAATGCCATTTGCCGATGAAGCCGGTCTGGTAACCGGCGCGGGCGAAAACTTCGGCCAGCGCGGGGCCGTTCGGCTTCAGTTCCACATCGTTGATGAAAACGCCGTTGGTGAGCGGGAACTGGCCCGTCATCATGCTGGCGCGCGCGGGGCAGCAAACGGGGCACCCGGAAATCGCCGTATCGAAACTGG
>JALYXS010000718.1 GCA_030946965.1 Acidobacteriota bacterium | reverse complement strand
TCTGGAACGGCATGCCGCTCGTGGAGCTGCGTTCGCCGACATACGCAACGACGGCCGCATGGCAATTCTCATCAACAGCCAGAATGAGCGGCCGGCGCTTCTCGAGCAGAAGCAAGTTTCCGCCAATTATTCCGCGAATCATTGGATCGCTCTGAAACTGACCGGAACGAAATCGAATCGCAGCGCCATAGGCGCACAAGTACGCCTTACCGCGGGAGGCGGAACGCAAACCGCCGAGGTTCGCAGCGGCGGCAGTTATTTATCGCAGAGCGATTTCCGCCTGCACTTCGGCTTGGGCAAGTCCGCCATTGTAGACGCAGTCGAGGTGCGGTGGCCCAGTGGCGGGCGCAAGATTCTCCGCGACGTAAAAGCGGACCGCACCGTTTTAATAACCGAATAACTACTTCCTTCGGCGGCTGCTGGGATGCATTGGATCTTCCTGCACCTGGCTGAACCCGGCGGGAACTTCGAACAAGGACGGGTCGGCCGGGGCCGACGAGAAGTTGGTGACTTCCATCGTCATTTCCATCAGCGATCCGGAGACTGAATTCGGGCCGCCATCACCGGATGCCGGTGCATTCGAGCTGGAATCGGCAGGCGTGTCTTTCTTGCGGCGTCCCAAACCGCCGAGGCCCATTCGTCCGGCCAGCGCCGCGCCGAGCGCATCGCTCACCGACGCCGGGGGCGGGCTCGAATTGCGCGAAGTCTGCGTTCCCGAAGAAGAGGCGTCCGGCATTCCTTCTATCTTCCCGCCCATCTTGATGGTCTCGAGAACCGGAAGCCCGTCCATTTTCGATCCCTCTTTCGCGAGCTCCGACATGGCGCGCTGCATATCCGGGCGGTTGATGAGCGGGTTCGCCATCGGCGTCCAGGCGATCTTCTGGCCCATGCGGCGCGAAAAATCCCGCACCTCTTCATACCCCGCCACCTTCGGGGCAATCCACATGTCCGTGGTCACGTCCATGCCGCCTTTGGCGCCGGATTTGGCATCCGCCCCCTGCATCGTCATGGTCATAACGACCTCGTGGGCGTTGTTTCCATTGATCGTTCTAGTCTGGCCCGTGTCGTTCATCTTGACGTCGAACTGCATATCGGGTGGCGGCGGCTGTCCGCCGGGGCCCCTTTGTTGCTGTATCTTCTGAGCCATCTCGTCCATCGCCTGTTTCATTTGCGCGAAGGTGATTACCGAATAGGTTTTTTGGGCGAAATTAACGGTGGTGATCGTTTCTTTGTCGATGTCGACAATGGTCGAGGAATCGGCGGTTTTGGTCGCCATGCGATTGCCCTTGATGGAGGTGGTGGAGGAAATCGGATCCATCACTTTGCGCGCGTCCTTCGAGAAAGCGCCGGCGAACTTCATCATGCCCACCAGAGCGCCTCCGGTGATCCTGCTAGTGGATTCGTACGTGAAATCGCCGTATAGATTCGCGGCGGCGGCGCAGATCAAGAACAAATTTAGTGCGGACTTTTGGACGGTCATTTCAGGTCTCCTTTACTCGCCGGGAACTTTCCAGTTTCTCCAGCTCGCGTTTAGTGGTCTTCTGGCCCACCCGATGGCACGCTATTATTACACACGAAGATCGCCGTGGGCGTGAGCTAGACTAGTGGCATCGGTTTCGACAAGATGTTTCACCCGAGTCTCGCTTTTCCCTTGACCGCGTGTTTGGCCGCCGGCCTAGCCTTGGCGCAAGCGCCCGTGGCGCAACCGCCGATTCGAGTCCAAGTCAACGAAGTCATCGTCCCGGTCACCGTTACCGACGACAAAGGCCGCTTCGTATCGAACCTCGATAAACAGGATTTCCGCATCTTCGACGATGGGAAAGAGCAGAAAATCGGCTATTTCACGCGCGACCGCAGCCAGCCCATGGTGGCCGGCTTTTTGATCGACATGAGCAATGCCATGAAGGTGCATTGGAAGACCTACCAGGACGCCGCGATCGAGCTGGTGCTGAACCTTCTTCCCGGGGACAAGAAATTCTCAGGCTATCTCATCACTTACGGCAACGAGGCCGAGTTGCAAGTTAACACCACCAGCGATTCCGAGAAAATGGTGGACAAGCTCTCGAAATTGAAGCCGGCCGGCGGCGCCGCGCTCTACGATGCCATTTACATGGCGTGCGTCAACCGCACTCTGGTTCAAGGCGAGCCATTCGAGCCGCGCCGCGTGATCGTCGTAATCGGCGACGGTCACGACACGGCTTCGAAGAAGAGTTTGAACGAGGTGATCGAACTCGCCCAGCGCAATCTGGTTACAATCTACGCCGTGAGCACCATGGCGTTCGGTTTTGCCAACGAAGGCGAGAAAAACCTGACACGATTGGCCGAAGAGACCGGGGGCCGCGTGGAATATCCATTGAACAGCCTCTATAAAGACGTATCGGGATATCTTTCGACGCCCTCCGATGAAGGCAACTACGCGTATAAAGTCGGTACCGGCGGTTATGCCGCCGAAATCTCGGGCGGAATCTTCCGCGCGGTGGCCGGGATCGCGGGAGAGATCACGACGCAATACATTTTGCGCTATACACCCGAGGTTGCGCCCGAGGACACCAAGCAATTCCGCAAGATCAAAGTCGCCGTGAATCTGCCGAACGTCAAGGTGCGGTACCGCAATGGCTACTACCCGTTTCATCCTTAGCGTAGAACGAAAGAAACCAGTTCCGTTGTAAATTAGTAGCAGTGCCTTCCGCCGTAACTTCGATAGGCAGCAAACGCCGGGCGCAGTTCTCCGTGCTCGAATTGGCGTTGCCGGGCGAGCGCCCGACTGCTATCGGCGTGTTCCTGATCGATCCTCAATCGGGTAATCTCGATTTCAAATTGCGCGAAGATTGGGACGATCTGGCTGAAGCCGAAGATGCCGAGTATCTCGCGAGCCTCCAAGACGATTTCACGCTGAAGGTAGCCGAGGCGGGCGGCGAAGCGTTCCTCGCGTCGCTCGAAGATTCGCTTTCGAATATCTTGCGCGTAACGGAGCGCGAGCCAGTAATCGTAAGCAGTTTCGCTCAAACATTAGAAAATCTTTTCGCGGAACATGTGGACACGCGCGTGCGGCCGTTCGTAACGCATTTGCCCCTGTTTTCGCTTCGAGCCGCCGCCACCAAGTTCGGCGAGGACAGCGAAGCCGGGGAGTTGGACTGGGTGAAAGCGCCCGCCGGCCTGCGGTTGACCGAAGGGATGTTCGTCGCGAAAGTGGTGGGCCGTTCGATGGAGCCGCTGATCCCGGATGGCAGCTTGTGCATTTTCCGGTCCCCCGTGGTGGGATCTCGGCAGGGTAAGCGCCTTCTAATCGAACAGTTCGGGGTAAGCGATTCGAGCGCGCGTTACACGGTGAAGCGTTATACCAGCCGCAAGACGCAGACTAACGACGCGGAGTGGAGCCACTCGCAAATCCGCCTGGAGCCGCTGAACCCCGAGTTCCCGGCCTTCGACCTGGATGGAGAGCAGTTCCGGGTGCTCGGCGAATTCGTTCAGGTGCTCGACTGAATTTCGCCGAAGACCTTCAGGCCTGGTATGGCTCCAGCCATCGCGACCTGCCATGGCGCAACACGGGGGATCCGTATCGCATCTGGGTATCCGAGATCATGTTGCAGCAAACTCGGGCCCAGGCCGTTATTCCCTATTACGAAGAATTTCTGCGCCGCTTTCCCACTGCCGAGGCGCTGGCGGAAGCGCCGGAAGCGGACGTCCTCGCTTGCTGGAGCGGCCTTGGTTACTACTCGCGCGCGCGGAATTTGCGTAAAGCGGCAATTGAGATTGTGAAGCTCGGAACGTTCCCCCGTGAATTCGACGCGATTCGCGAGCTGCCGGGAGTGGGCGCTTACACCGCCGCCGCGGTCGCGAGCATTGCATTCGGACTGCCGCATGCCGCCGTCGATGGCAATGTTCTGCGCGTAATTTCGCGGATTGCGAACGATGCGGGAGACATTGGCGAGCCCGCGACGCGGCGGCGCTTTCAACAGATCGCGGGCGGACTCTTGGACCGAAGCGGCGCGGGCAGGGCCGATCCAGGGTGTTTCAACCAAGCCATGATGGAGTTGGGCGCGACCCTCTGCCTGCCCCGGATTCCGCTCTGCCTGCCGTGCCCGGTTCGCGGGCATTGCCAGGCGTACCGGGAAGGCGTTCAACACACTCTACCGGTGAAATCGCGCCCTGGCGCACTGGAAAAGGTCGAAGGCGGCTTGGCGGTCGTTCACGATAACGGGCGCTTGCTTTTAAAAAAACGGGCCGCCGATGCCCGCCGCATGGCTGGCTTTTGGGAACTTCCCGCTATCGAAGAGGTTCCGGGTTTGAACCGCCGCGTTATGGTGGGCACGGTTCGGCACACGATCGTGCGGCAGCAATTCACTTACAACGTTTACTCGGGAGAATTACGGCGGAAGCCCAGGATGTTCGAGTGGATGGAATGGAACCGGCTCGATGCGATCCCCGTCACAACGGTAACGCGGAAAGCGCTCGCATTGGCCTCGGCAAGCGAGAGTAGTTTCCGAGTTTTGGGTTCAAGTGTTTAGTTGGTATGCCGATAAATAAAATAGTGCCGATTTCGAAAATTTTACTAGCTCTCGTCGTGCCCGTTGCGGCGTATGGCTATGAGTATGGTCCTGACCCGCGAAAGACCGGCGCGCCCGGCGATGCCCCGATGTCCTGTGTGGCCGCGGGATGCCACAGCGGCCCTCTTAACCGGCCCGGCGGAAGCGTTCAGATTGTGCTTCCAAACGGCAACACCTACATGCCCGGGGTGAAACAGCACATCGTCGTTAAAATTACCGATCCGGTGCAAAAACGGTGGGGATTCGAGATGACCGCGCGCCTCGCGAGCGATCTGGCCAACGGTCAAGCGGGAGATTTCAATCCGACGGACAACAATACACAGGTTATCTGCAACGACAGCGGCGTGAAGCCTTGCCGGGCCAGTCAGAACATCCAATTTATCGAACACACTTTCGGCGGCACGCGTCGGGGCGTTATGGGCGGCATTACATTCGAGTTCGACTGGACTCCGCCCCCCACCAATGCGGGGGATGTTATGTTCTACGTGGCGGCTAACGCAGCCAATGGAGATGCGAGTCCGAGTGGGGATCACATATACACTTCGCAGGCGCGTCTGGCGGGGCCGTGCCCCACCGGCGGGCCGAAACCGGCGGTCACAAGTGGCGTGATGAACGGCGCCAGTTTCCAGCCGGGGATTTCGCCGAATTCCTGGATTACGATCACCGGCACTAATCTTGCCTCCACCACGCGTTCCTGGAGCGACGGGGATTTCGCCGGCGGCAACCTTCCCACTCAACTGAGCTGCACCAGCGTGATGGTAAATAACAAGCCGGCGTTTGTCGAATACATCAGCCCGACGCAGATCAATGCGATTGCGCCCGACGACGGTTCGAGCGGTCCGGTGCAGGTAACGGTAACCGCGGCCGGGCAAAGCAGCGACGCCGCGTCCGCGCAATTGCAGCCCCTCGCTCCGGCTTTTTTCCTGTTTGACGGCAAGTATCTCGCCGCCACCCACGTCAACGGAAGCCTGCTTGGCAAAGCGGGATTGTTCCCAGGCGCGCCAAACGCGACGACGCCCGCGAACCCTGGCGAGGTGGTGATTTTTTACGGAACGGGTTTCGGGCCGACCAATCCGGCGATTCCGCCAGGGCAGGTTACGGACCAACTTGCGCCGCTCAAAACAAATCCCGTCATTACGATAGGCGGCGCGCCAGCCAACGTCTCGTTTGCCGGGCTGATTCCGCCGTACGCGGAGTTGTACCAATTTAACGTGCAAGTGCCCGCGACCGCCGCTTCGGGAGACCAGCCGGTGGTGGCGCAAGCCGGCGGGATACTTTCGCCCAGCGGACCGTCGTGTTGTTTTATTACGGTGAAGTAGAGCGGCAGCTTATTTCATGGCGCTTGCGGCGTCGCGGGCAACGGGATCTGAGGCGTATATGTCGGCGGCGTCGTCCCGTTCAAACCGTTCCGGTCCCGCTTGGCGTCTTTATCGCTCTTGCTCTCTTTGTCGCTCTCGGGCGTGGGCCCAGTGTTCTTGGGATGCGTGTAATGATAACCTTTGTCGCGAATAACCCTGCGATCTTCCCGCGCCTTCATATCGCTATCCTCGGATGACTTCGATTGAGCCGGAGCACCTTGCAATCCGGCGAAAACCAAGCCGATCGCAACTACAATAGTTCCCATTCCCGTACTCTAGCAGCCCGTACTCTTGCAGCGTGAGCTATTGAACGCAACGGCCATCCTGGCAATTATCGTTTTCCTGGCGACGTACGCCGTCATCGGCTTCGGCAAGCTTCCCGGATTACGGCTCGACCGCGCGGGAGCGGCCCTAATTGGCGCAAGCCTGATGCTCGCCTGCGGCGTTCTGTCGCCTGAAGAAGCTTACAAAGCGATCGATCTCGATACTCTTGTTCTTCTGCTCGGCATGATGATCGTGGTGGCTCATTTACGCGTCTCGGGACTGTTCCGCGTCGTGAGCGGCTGGGTCGCGCGCCATGCCCGCCGGCCGGTCGCGCTCCTCGCCACGGTGATCCTCGTATCCGGATTGTTCTCGGCCTTCCTCGTGAACGACGCCGTCTGCATCGCTCTCGCGCCGCTGGTCTTCGAACTCGCCACCAGCTTGAAGCGCAACCCCGTTCCGTATCTGCTGGCGGTGGCAATGGCTTCAAATGTGGGGAGCGCCGCGACGATCACCGGAAATCCGCAGAACATCATGATAGGCAGCTTCTCGCGAATCCCCTACGGCAACTTTGCCGCCGCGCTCAGCCCTATAGCGGCCATTGGATTGTGCCTGACCTTCGGGATGCTTGTGCTGTTTTTCCGGAACGAGTTCTTGAAGGACGGAAAGCTCCAGCGCGAGGCGCGCCGCGTGCATTACAGCAAACCGCTGGCGCGCAAATCGCTCCTGGTTACCGTGTCGATGATTGCCGCATTCTTCCTCGGCCAGCCGGTTTCGAAGGCGGCCATCGTTGCCGCGGCGCTGCTGCTGATTACCCGCCGGGTCAAGCCCGGCAAAATTTATCGCGAGATCGATTTTCCTCTCTTGATGCTATTTGCGGGCCTGTTCATCGTGGTAGCCGGTATCGAAAAAGCGGTCTTGACGCGCGGGGCGTTTGCTTACGCGAAGACTTTGCACCTCGAACGAGTTTCCATCCTGACCGCCGTCTCGGCCCTGCTTTCTAACCTGGTCAGCAACGTCCCGGCAGTGCTGGTGCTCAAACCATTCGTGCTGCAATTGAACAACCCGCAACACGCCTGGCTCACTCTGGCGATGTCCTCCACCTTGGCCGGAAATTTCACGATTTTGGGATCGGTGGCGAACCTGATCGTGGTGCAACGCGCAAGACGCGATGGTGTCGAAATAAGTTTTTGGGACTACTTCAAAGTGGGCGCTCCGTTGACGGTGTTGACGCTCATTGTTGGCATCGTATTTTTGCGTTAAATTTCGCGCGGGACACATATGGCGAGGCACGTATACTGAAAATTCGTGTTCCATCAGATTGAAAAAAACGTTCAGGAAGCTTTTCACGGCCACATAGCCGCGCGGTACGGAATCGATCTCCAAGTCGCGATCGAACAGCCGAAGCAATCGGAATTAGGCGATCTCGCCGCGCCCGCGGCTTTCCAATTAGCGAAGCAACTCAAGCAAGCTCCAAAACGCATTGCGGCCGAACTGGCGGCGAATATCGGCCCGATCGACGGCGTTTCCGCTATCGAGGTTGCGGGCAACGGGTATCTGAATATCCGATTCGATCGCGCCGCTTACGCCCAAGGCCTCTTACATGCTCCAGCGGAAGTGAAGAACGGCGAATCGGGCAAGATTATCGTCGAGCACACCAACATCAATCCCAACAAGGCCGCTCACATCGGGCATCTGCGCAATGCCGTGTTGGGCGACACATTCGTCCGGATGCTACGCGCGCGTGGCCGGAATGTCGAAGTGCAAAACTATATCGATAACACCGGCGTGCAGGTCGCCGATGTAGTCGCCGGATTCCACTATCTCGAGCAGCGGACTCCCGCCGCGCTATCGGGTCTTATCGACGGCCCCGAGCGCTTCGACTATCTCTGCTGGGATCTTTACGCGCGAACGTCGCAGTATTACAAAGACCATCCGGAGTCGCTTACCTGGCGCTCGGAGACATTGCACGCGATCGAAGGCGGCTCTGGCGATTTGGCCGGGATGGCGCATTTGGTTGCCGATGCCATTGTCCTGGCGCATGTGAAAACCATGCTCCGCCTGGGCGTTGAATACGACGTGCTCCCGCGCGAGAGCGAGATCCTGCATCTTCAATTTTGGGCGGCCGCATTCGAAAAGTTGAAACAGACGGGCGCGATTTACCTGGAGAAAGAAGGTAAGAATCAAGGCTGTTGGGTCATGCCCGCCTCGGCTTTCAGCACGGATACCGAGTCCGAAGACAACAAGGTCATCGTGCGCTCGAACGGGACTGTCACTTACGTGGGTAAGGACATTGCGTACCAGCTTTGGAAATTCGGTTTACTCGGGAAGGATTTCTATTACCGGCCGCTGCTCAACTATCCCGATGGGCGTGAGCTGTGGGTCTCGACGGACCGGCCGTCGAGCGCCTCGCCGCAATTTGGGCACGCCGAGCGCGTCTACAATGTCATCGACGCGCGCCAATCCTATCTTCAGGACGTGGTTGTCGCGGGGTTGAAGGCGCTCGGCGCTTACGAGCAGGCCGCGCAATCGATCCATTTTTCTTATGAGATGGTGGCCCTCTCGCCGCGCTGCTGCGCCGATTTGGGGATCGAGCTATCGGAAGAGGATCGCAAGCGTCCCTATGTGGAAGTCTCCGGGCGCCGGGGACTGGGAGTCAAGGCCGACGATCTTATCGATAAGTTAATCGAGACGGCCCTGATGGAAGTCACTTCCCGGCATCCCGAAGCGACGGTGGAAGAGCGGCGGCATGTCGCATCGCGGATTGCGATTGGAGCGCTCCGTTATTTTTTGCTTAAATTCACTCGCGGAACGGTGATTGCGTTCGATTTTCAGGAAGCGCTCAGTTTCGAGGGCGAGACCGGGCCATACGTGCAATACGCCGCCGTACGCGCGCGCAATATTCAGCGGAAGCTCGAAGAACGCGGCGAGACGCCGCCGGATTTTAGAAACGAATTGTCCCGGGAGGCTTTCGGAAGGCAACTGTTGTCCGAGGATTTCTGGCAGGTGTTGCTGGCAGCGTCGAAAGCCGATTCGGCCGTGGAACGCGCGGTCGCGGCGGGCGAGCCGGCGCACGTGGCGCGCTATGCATTTCAACTGGCGCAATCGTTCAATAACTTCTACCATCAGTACCCGATCCTGAGCGAAGCGGACCGTGAAAAAAAAGTTTTTCTGCTTTGGATGAACGATTTTTTCCGCGCGCAACTGGAGCGCACGCTGAATGTCTTAGGCATTGAAGTTCCGAAGTACATGTAACACTACAGAATGAACTGGAACGAAATTCGGGCGCAGTTTCCGGCCCTGCGGAACTGGACCTTCCTCAACACGGCGAGCTTCGGCCAGGTTCCCCTCCGGGCGAAAGCCGCGCTCGATCGCCATTTCGCCCGCCGCGATGAATTGGCGTGTCACGATTTCATCGATTGGTTCGACGACATGGACGGGATCCGCGAACTCGCCGCGCGTCTTATCAATTGCACCGCGTCCGATATCGCTTTCATTCCCAATGCGTCCACCGCGCTATCGCTCCTGATGGGGGGCTTGGCTTGGAAGAGCGGGGATCAAATCGTCACGCTGCAAGACGAATTTCCGAATCATTACTATTACCCCGAGCACCTGCGTCATGCGGGCGTTGAATTTATCGAAGTGCCGTTCGAGCGGTTTTACGATTCAATTACGCCGCGTACGCGCCTGGTCGCGCTCAGCAGCGTCAATTACATCACCGGTTTCCGTCCCCCGCTCGAGCGGATCTCGCACTTTCTGCGTGGGCGCGGCGTCTTGTTCTATGTCGATGGGACCCAAAGCGTCGGCGCGCTTCGGCTGGACGTGGCGAAGATCCAGCCGGACATGCTTGCCGTGCATGGATACAAGTGGCTGCTTTCGCCGAATGGCGCCGGGTTTCTTTACGCGAGCCCGGCGTTGCGGGAACGATTGGCGCCCGCTGTAATCGGCTGGCGCAGCGACCGCAATTGGCGCGGCGTCGATAGCTTGCATCATGGCGAGCCTGAATTCTCGAACAGCGCCGCGAAGTACGAAGGGGGCATGTTGCCGTTCGCCCTTCTGTACGCGATGGGCGAATCGATCCGCATGCATTTCGAGATCGGGCCGGAGCGCATTGAGCGCCGCGCGCTGGAACTTGCCGCCGAAACCGTCACAATCCTGCAACAAGCCGGCGGGCGGGTGCTTCACCACGATTCGCCGATCGTTGCGGCGCACTTCGGCGATCGCGACGTGCCCGCCCTGAACCGAGCGCTCGAAGCGGAACGCGTGCTCGTGGCGACGCGGCACGGCAACTTGCGCGTGTCGCCGCATTTCTACAACAACGAAGCGGATTTAGCGCGCCTGGCGGTAGCATTGCAACGATTCGGAGATAATTGAATACGGACGCATATATGCAGAACGCGACGCTGGTTCCGGTAAGCGAATACCTATCGACGAGTTATCACCCCGACCGCGAGTACGTGGACGGAGTCGTTTTGGAGCGGAATTTGGGAGAAAAAGATCATAGCCGGCCGCAGTTCTTGTTGGCCCGGTACTTGGGCAATCATGAAGACCACTGGGGCATCTGGGTGGTTGGGGAGCAGCGAGTTCAAGTTAAAGCGACTCGTTTCCGTGTCCCCGATGTCATCGTGATGCTTGGAGAACCGGATGACCAGATCATTACGCATCCGCCATTTATCTGCGTTGAAGTCCTTTCCAAAGACGACACCCTTAAACAAGTGCAGCAGAAGGTCGACGATTACCTGGCGTTCGGTGTCCGCTATGTCTGGGTGTTGGAACCCTGGACCAAGCGCGCGTACATTTATAGCCGGGATGGAATGCAGGAAGTCACTGAGGGGCACCTCAGAACGGCCGATCCTGAAATAACAGTACCGCTGTCCGAGATTTGGAAGTAATACTTGCTCCCTTAACAGGATGATGAAACGCCGAAACAGAACTGCGCCGCGGATAAACGCCGATTAACGCCGATCAGAAAAAAATCAACTTGAGTTTGTATTATCAGGGTTCATCAGCGTTCATCGGCGCCCAAATTACCTATTTCATTACCCTGTTAAACGAGTACCTATCGTCGAGTTATCGCCCCGGACCGCGAGTTCGTGGACGGAGTCGTTTTGGAGCGAAACTGGAGAGAGCTAGATCATAGCCGCCCACGGGCGTTGTTAATTTCGTACTTGGGTAATCGTGAGGAGAAATGAGGTATCTGGGTACGCCGTTTATCTGCATTGAAGTTTATCTGGAGACGACACCTATCTCAGAACGGCGGATCCCGAAATCGAGGTCCCGCTCTCTGAAATACTGAAGTGACCATGACTCCCGAACCAGTCCCATCGCAGCAACCGGACCCCAACGCACCGAAACACGCGGCGTGGGAGCGTGTCCAATGCGCGAGGCATCCCAAGCGTCCCCATAGCAGCGACTATCTGGAGAAGCTCGTAACCGATTTTCAAGAAATCCATGGAGACCGGCTCTTTGGCGACGACCCCGCGATCATTTGCGGCATGGGCTTTCTGGAAGGCCGCCCGGTAATGGTCATTGGCGAGCAAAAAGGACGCGACACCAAACAGAAGTTGATCCGCAATTTCGGGATGCCCAAGCCGGAGGGTTACCGGAAGGCGATCCGCGCCATGCAGCTCGCGGCTAAATTCAATCGGCCAATCGTCACGTTCATGGATACGCCCGGCGCGTATCCGGGTATCGACGCGGAAGAACGCGGACAGGCCGAAGCCATCGCGCGGAGTTTGCGGGAGATGTCGCGGCTCACCGTTCCCGTAATCGCGGTTTGCATTGGCGAAGGCGGCAGTGGCGGCGCGCTCGCGCTCGGCGTGGCCAATCACGTTTACATGATGGAAAATGCCGTTTATAGCGTAATCTCGCCGGAGAGTTGCGCGGCTATTATCTGGCGCGACGCAACCAAGGCGGAACAAGCGGCGGCCGCGCTGAAGCTCACGGCGGAAGATCTGCTTGGCTTCGAATTGATCGATGGCATCATCCCCGAGCCGAAGGGGGGCGCGCATGAAAACCCGGACCTCGCTTCGGACGAGCTTCGCAAGGCACTGATCAAATCACTCGATGAATTGGGCAAGCTCCCGGCGAGTGAACTGGTGCGGCAGCGCTACGATAAATTTCGTAAAATGGGCAACTTCTTTTTGTAAGAGCG
The DNA here is from genome assembly GCA_030946965.1 of Acidobacteriota bacterium. Taxonomy (GTDB): domain Bacteria; phylum Acidobacteriota; class Terriglobia; order Bryobacterales; family Bryobacteraceae; genus JALYXS01. The sequence goes on along the minus strand of JALYXS010000718.1, from coordinate 2,597 downwards.
TTCGCCCTGGTTGCGAAAGCTCCGCGCTGCCAGTAGAGTTCATACATGGCCTTTTGTCCTAATTGTGGAACCGCCGCCAGCGGACAGTTTTGCCCGAACTGCGGAACGAACATTGAAGGCGCGCCCGCGGGAAGTACGGCGGCGCCGCTCCGGGCTAGCGCCCCTGGCCTGACTAACAACATCGCGAGCGCTTTGTGCTACGTGGTTCCGCTAATCTGCGGAATTGTCTTTCTTGTGCTCGATCCGTATAAGAACGATCGCAAGGTCCGGTTCGACGCGTTCCAGAGTATCTTCCTGGCGATTGCTTTAATGGTGATTGGGTACATTCTGGAGATTGTCTTTCTCCAGATATCCTGGAACGCTTATTGGCCGGTTCATTCGCTTTTCCGCCTGGCCAGCCTGCTTCTCTGGATCTATCTAGCGGTTAAGACGTTCCAAAACGCGAAGACGCTACTCCCGGTAATTGGGCCGATAGCGGAAAAACAGGCCGGAGTTTAGAGAAGAGCATGACTCGAAGAACCGCAATCGCCGCATTGGGCGCGCTCGGTACGCCCGCTCTCGCGCGCGCCGCGGGCACTCCCGCGGTATGCATATTCTCGAAGCACCTTTCGAAAATCGAATACACCGATCTCGGAGCGATCGCCAAAGAACTTGGTTTCGATGGCGTGGATCTCACCGTACGCCCGGGCGGACACGTAAATCCGCAGATGACGGCCGTCGATTTGGTGCGCGCGATTGAAAGCATCCGCGGGGCGGGCATAGACGTGCCGATGATCACTACCGCTCTGACGTCGGCTAACGATCCCACCGCCCGGTCCATTCTCGCGCTATCCGGACGGTCGAAGGTGCCGTTCTTCAAATTGGGTTATTGGAAGTATGCACCGGGCCAGGACATCCTGGGGCAAGTCGCGAGCGTGCGGCGCGACGTCAATGGCCTGGTTTCGATTGGCCGCCAATACGGGATCGCCGCCGGCTTCCACAATCACTCCGGTTACAACGTGGGCGAAGCGGTTTGGGATACGCAAAATATCATCGGTGAAATGGACCCCCGCTGGGTAGGATTTTATTTCGATCCGTGCCACGCCACCGCCGAGGGAGGCGAAGCCGGTTGGGACATCTCGCTCCGCCTTGCGCTGCCCCGCTTGAAGATGGTCGCAATTAAAGATTTTTACTGGGCCAAGGTGAACGGTAAATGGATCGTGCAAATGTGCCCGCTCGGCGAAGGAATGGTCAATTGGCAGAAGTTTTTCGCGACCATAGCGGGCGCGGGTTTCAGCGGACCTATTTCCCTGCACATGGAGTACACGCCCAAAGATGAGTTGAATGCGATCCGCAAAGACCTGGAATTTTTGCGTAAACAATTGCATGCCGCGTACGGAGGCGGGATCTCGTGAAGGCAGACGGTTGGCTATTTTAGCGCCAAGTGGCGTTGCGATAGAAACCTAGAGTGGGGATTGGTTCCGGTTCTGGCGCGGGATCTGGATCTGGTCCCGGATGCGGATTCGGTTCGGGTTCGTGCGGCGGGGAAAGGCGCACCGCGTGGCCGTCCGGATAATCCGCCGACAACGGAACGTCGCATTCGCAACAATCGCTGCATGAGCGGCATTTATCGCAGAGATGGTTCGCGCACGTATCTTTGGTGCACCGGACGCAAATGCGCGTCGATTCTTGCTCACATATGTTGCAGGAAAAAGGAATTTGTATCATCGTGGTCTGCGACCGCCGGGAACTTCTTTAGACAGCGATTCCCGGCAACGCTGCGCTTCACGGTCGGCCACTTGGAACTGCTGTTCTTTCTGAGTCGCTAAATCCAGAACGTACTGTTGCAGCTTGTCGCGATTCACGGTGTTCTCGGCGGCAACCCCGTCCAGAAGATCGGCGAGCGCGGGATTCTGATATTTGCGAAGTCCCTCTTTCAAGGAATTCATGCTACTGTCGAGCGATTGAATGCGGAAGAGGATCTGGAGCGAATCGGGGAGCTTTTCAGGATGCCGTGCCAGCGTTTGCGCCGAAGCCGCGAGGGAATTCGCTTGCGAGACGCTCGATTGCCATTGCTCCAAGTAAGTGTCGGGCGCGCCTTTCGCAATCCATTCTTTGGGACGAATCTGTTCGAGAATCGGCTGAAGTTGAGCGATGTGAGCGGAAATGCCCCGCAATGTTTTGCTGATATCCCAATCGGCGGCTAACCCTTGAGGTGTGTTTTGAGGCGTGGTGCTCTGCTGCGCGGAAAGCCAGAGTGCCAAGCCAAACATCCAAAGCGATGCGCGCGGGAAGGAGTTCATATCGCTTCTTCAACTAGCTTACCGCGCCCAATCGGCGCTGAAGATATTGAACTCATACCGTTCCTTTGCCTCGCGGTCGGAGCAGAACACCAGCTTCTTCCCATCCGGCGAAAACTCGGGGAATGCGGTGAAGCCGCCGAAGCCGGTCACCTGCTCGAGACCGCTTCCATCAAGGAGGATTGAGTACAGCTCGAACTTGCGTCCGTCGCAATCGTGCTTATTGGACGCGAACACGATTCTGCTTCCGTCCGGCGTAAACGTGGGCGCGAAGCTGGCGCAACCGAAATCCGTGATCACGTGGGCGTTCTTGCCATT
>JALYXS010000356.1 GCA_030946965.1 Acidobacteriota bacterium | reverse complement strand
CCCGGAGATTGGTTTGCAAGAACGCCATTACAATTTCCATAAACGAAGTTATTCGCGATCACGGCGCCTCGAGCATGGTCGAGCAAGATACCCGCGGAGAGCGTGCGATCCTTGAACCCCGTGATATGAAAGCCGCGTATCTCGACATTTTGACCGAGGATTCGAAACCCGTAAGCTTGGGCAGGAGTTGGCTCCATGACAATCGCGTTGCCTTCAGCCTGCACCGTTACGCCATCGACCGCGACGGTTATCTGCTCCGCATAGGTTCCGGCGCAAACGTGAACCCGGGAACCGGACCGCGCGGCGTTGACACCTTCCTGAATTTTCTTGTAGCGGCTGTCCTGGCAGACATAGATATCGTCGTCCTGAATTTCCCCGAATGCTGGAGCTAACAGCGCGAACGAGAGTACTGTAAGCGCGAGCAACTGTTTTTTCATTTATGCGCACTACTCCTGTAGACCTTCCAAGCTGTGTGTGGCAGAACATGGAAACTTCCGTTTGAGCAAACGGAGTTTTGGGATGGTTGTTTGAGTCTAAGGAATCTACCGCGCCATAGTCAATGAATATTGGTGTCCTAACAGGAGTATCACCGGAACACCAGTAGGTGCAGGTACTACGTTGCGAAGAATTGAAATTTCTTTTTACCCTCGGTTTTGACTTGATACATAGCTGCATCGGCGCTGCGTTGTAGCGCGGCGGCGTCCTTGCCATCATCGGGAAAAAGACTGATTCCGATGCTGGCGCTCACTACTCCCAGCCGCCCATCCGGGTTTTCATCAAGCGGGAATGGCTCTTCGAAGCAACCCAGCAGCTTACGGCCCACGCTCGCCGCACCCTGCCGTCCTCCGACGTCGCTCAAAATAATGGTGAACTCGTCACCGCCAATTCGCGCCACCGTGTCGCTGCGCCGTACACCGGCCTGAAGACGTTCCGCGACGCCTTTCAACAACTGGTCGCCGGCGGAGTGGCCCCAGCGATCGTTGATTTCCTTAAAGCCGTCCAAATCGATGAACATCAGGGCAAATTTTGTTCCGTGGCGCTCCGAAAGCGCCAGCGTCTGTCTTAACCTGTCTTCGAACAGATGCCGGTTCGCAAGCCCCGTCAAACGGTCATGCCCGGCCTGATAGGCAAGCCGATCCGTTAGTTGGCGATGCTCGATGCCAACCGAAGCAAGCCGCGCCGCGTAATCCATTCGTATCCTCTCCCGCTCACCAGGCTGCCGGACGGACGAGAACGTGGCTGCGAGAGTACCCAATACCAAGCCGGAACCGGAAAGGATGGGAATGGAGGCACAGGCTCTTACACCATGCGTGGAGGCGGTGTCCCGCAGTTCGGTCCAGAGCGGGTCGGTCAGGACGTCCGCGACAATCACCTCTTTCCCCCAGTAAGCCGCGGCTCCGCACGATCCGGATATGGGCCCGACCGGAACCGATTCGACGGCCGCGATGTAATCTTCCGGCAGGCTGGAGCCTGCTCCTCGAACCAATTTCTCTCCCCGGAGCAGCATAACGGAGTACCAGACGCCAGGGTCCTCCCGTTCGAGCAACTCCGTTAGGCCGTGGAGGACTTCTTCGAGGGGTTTGTCCTGAACGATGCTCTCCAGCACTTCCCGATAGCCGCGTTCCAGCGCTTCCGTTACGCGGCGTTCGGTGATGTCGAGCAATGCGGAGCGAATCCCCACCACTTCCCCATCTCCGTTCCGAATAAGATTTTCATGGATCTCGATCGTCAATCCCGTCCCGTTGGCACGCACGTAATTCCGGGAAATCGTGCCAAGCTCCCGGCGACCGGCCAATTTTTCGATCACCGCGGAACGGCTTAATTCCCGCTCGCCGGGTGCGACCAAATCCCAGACTGACTTGCCGACCATCTCCGCCGCCTCACGCCCCAGAAGGAGGCATTCCGCCCGGTTCACGCGCTGGATAATGCCATTGCAGTCGATTTCGTGGTATGCCACGGGGGCTTCTTCAAAGAGCAGCCGGAACTCCTCTTCGCGCTCTTTCAGCAGCAATTCCGCCCGATGGCGCGCCGAGACATCCCGTCCGAATTCCAAGTATTCCGTTTCCCCTCCCGCGCCGGGGCCGGAAATGGGCCGGCTGACAATCTCGATGTGAATGTAACTTCCATCCTTGTGGCGCAAGCGGCAGCAGACCGGCGAAAGCGCCCGTGATCCGCGCCTCTTCATCCCGTCTCTGTCTTCCGGATGAACAAAATCACATGCCATTTTCCCGACCAGTTCGCGCGGCTCGTAGCCAAGCAGCGGGAGCGAGGCGGCCGAGACATAGTTGTAAACTCCTTCGCTCGATAATCGAGCGATAAGGTCCGTGCAATTCTCGGCGAGCAAGCGGTAGCATTTTTCGCTTTCGGAGATACGGGCTTTCATCAGTAAAGCAACACCCGCCAAAAACAACGCCAAGCCGACTCCAAGGGCCAAAACCAAGAATGTCCAGCGTACGCCCGCTCGCTCCCTGCCGGCGCGGTGTAGCAAGAACTGCTTCGAATCCGCTTGCATCTCTCCGATTACGGCACGGATTCGATCCATCAGATCATTGCCGCGAGCCGTCCTTACCACTGCCAGAGCTTCCTGCTGGCAGTTGGCTTCGTAGAGCTGTATGGTTTCGGCGAGTTCCGCGAGCTTGGCCTCGATCAACAAACTGAGTTTGCCGAGCCGCCTCTGTTGGCCCGCGTTGTCGCGCGTTATTTCCCTCAAATCTTGTTCCACTTCGCGGACATGACCGGCTGCGCTGCGATAGGGGTTCAGATATCTGCTCTCACCGGTCAAGAGGTAGCCGCGTTGCCCCGTTTCGGCATCTTTGACGGTAGAGATGAGTGTTTCCGTGCGTGACAAAACTTCATTCGCGTGCGCCACCTGCCCGGCCGAGGCGACCAGAGCGCGCGTGCTCTGAATAAATGCCGCGCTCAAACAAAGTAAGATCGCCAGCACCAAGCCGAATGCCACGTTCGTTTTGCGAGTTGTGCCGAAGTCCATTTTTCGCTCCGATTGCTAATCGGAGGAATGGCTGAAAATGTTTATAGCGTATGGATCGTGTACTAATCCTAGGCTGCGGCTTTACCGGATGCAGGCTTGCCCGGTCGCTTCTCGCCAGGAACATCGGGCTGACTGTAACCACCCGCAATCCGTCGCGGCTCCAATGGATTGCGGACGCCGGCGGTGAGGTTCTGGCCCTGGATCTCTCGAACCACGAATCAGCAGGGCGTCTCCGGCAAGCGGTCCGCTCCGAAACGCGCGTGCTCCACTCAATCCCGCCGGTTCCGACGCCTGCCGGCGTCATCGATCCGACGCCACGATTGCTCCATGCGCTCCATGCGCTCGAGCGCCGCGCATCCCGCATCGTCTATTTATCGACCACCGGCGTCTATGGAGCCGCGCGCGAGGTGGACGAACACACCTTGCCCGCGCCCCGAACCGGGCGGGAGACCTTGCGGGTGAGCGCCGAACAGTCAGTCGCCGCGGCGTTCAGATCGCACCTGATCCTGCGGCCCGCGGCGATCTATGGCCCCGGCCGGGGAGTGCAAGCGGCCATGCAAGCCGGCACGTTCCACCTGCCCGGCGATGGCCGGAAATATGTGAGCCGGATTCATGTACAGGATCTCGCGTCCCTTGCCGAGGCGGCATTGTTCTCGGAAGTGACCGGCGCTTTCCCGGTAGCCGACGACGATCCATGCACATCGCGCGAGATCGCCGAATTCTGCGCGCGCTTGCTCAACCTCCCAATGCCGGGCGGGGTTCCGGCTGAAGAAGTGGGTGAGACGCGGCGTGCCGATCGTAGGGTGGATGGCTCGGCTATACGCCGCGCTTTGGGCGTTGAGCTGCTGTACCCGAGCTATCGCGTGGGAATTCCTGCCTGTCTCGCCGTTGACGAGTTTTAAGCCGGACGGACCAGTTTCCTGAAGCTCACCAGGCAGCGCTCAACGGTTTCGATGGGCGTGTAGTCGCTCCCTTCCTGCTCGATCAAGTAATACTCCACGCCACCCGTCTTAACAGCGGCATTCAGCAGTTTCTTCCACGGAACCACGCCTTCGCCAATCAAAACCTTGAACCCTTTACCGGGTTCGGGAGACCAGTCTTTGCAATGCATCGACTTGATGCGCCCTGGATTTTGCTCAATCCACGCCACCGGGTCCGCGCCCGCTTCCAGACACGCGCCCACGTCAAATTGCAACGCCACGTCTTTGCGGGTGTTGGCCGCCAGCACTTCCATCGGCCGCTTGCCCTCGACCGGTTCAAATTCGACATTGTGATTGTGGTAACCGGCGCGAAGGCCCGCCGGCTTCATCGCTTCGGCGCCTCGATTCAGATTTTCGGCGACGGTTTTCCAACCGTCCAGACCGTTCACCTTTCCGGCGCTCGCCATCACGATGAACTTGCTTCCAATCGCCTGGTTCAGCTCGATCGCATGCGGAAGGTTCTCGGGTGTGAAATTCTTGAAGCTATTGTGCGTCGAGAAACAGCGGATGCCGAGATCGTCCAGAAGCTTGCGAACTTCCTTGGCGTAATCCATCGTCCAGTCGTAGTAGGGAGCGTAAAATTCCACGCCTTCGTAGCCCATTTTGGCGACCGCTCGGACGGTGCCCATCAGGTCTTTTTTCAGATCGTCCCGCACGGAATAGAGTTCGAGGCCAATGGGGATTGGCTTGCCGCGGGTAGCGGCGGCGGACAGTGTGGCGGCGGAAACGGCCAGGAACGAGCGGCGGGAGATCGCGTGGGTATTCATCGTAAGCGCACCATATCACATTGCAATCAGGCGGACGCCCGCGCGGGCACTTCGCAAGGTTCAAGGCGAACCGGGATCAGGAACGTCGCGCCGCCGGGCTGCTCTTCGGCAATCTCGACCGCATACCGAAGCTCGCCCGCGGTGCTCTTTGGATCTCCTCGTCCCACGGGTGCGCGGGAACGATGTCGCGCTCGTCCAGCCAAGGGCGGTAACCTTCGGCTTGCAGCCGGTCGCGCGGCTCCCGGACAGC
>JALYXS010000674.1 GCA_030946965.1 Acidobacteriota bacterium | reverse complement strand
TGGTTCACGCGGCCGGTCGAGGCCGAACGTCTGAACTTTATCGAGATCGCCGGATCTCTCAAAAAAGAGATGCAGGACAAAGTGGACGCGCAAGCCGCGCTTCTGGCAGCGTCTCCCGAAGCGCGGCTGCAACTCGCGGGAGTGCGGCCCGCGAACAATTATCTGAAGCAATTTTGCGACGAACACGGACTGGTCGCGGCGGAGGTGCTTTCGCTTCAAGGCCACGCGCCCGCTAGCGTTTGGGGAACAATGCCCAAACAGCCGGAGAAAAATGGCGATATCGCCTATGCCCGGCGCCCGGTCCACTTCGCCGGAAGGGAAATCGGTTCCGTCGTGCTAGCCGCTCGCATTCCGCTCGACGTGGCGCAAAAAGAGCACGAGATCGAATCGTATAACGCGGCATACGGCGAGCTGACGCTGCAGCGAAAGAATATCCGGCAGACTTCCTTGCTGTTACTCGCGCTGATCAGTTTGTTCGTTCTATTCGTGGCGACGTGGATCGCGCTTTTCCTCGCCAAGCAGATCAGCGTGCCAATTGCGGCGCTGGTGCACGCGGCCGAACAGGTGAGCAAAGGCAATTTACGGTATCGAGTGGAAGTGGGCGCAATCGATGAATTAGCGGGACTAGTGCGCGGCTTCAATCAGATGACGTGTGAACTGGAAGCGAACGGCAAGGAACTCGACGCCCGCCGCCGCTTCACCGAGGCGATCCTCGAAAGTATTCCCACCGGCGTGATCTCCGTGGGAGCGGACGGGACGGTTCAGCGGGTGAACCGCGCTTTGCAGCGCATTCTGCCAGGCGCTTCCGCGGGACCTGGCGCGCGTTTAGAGGATTTGTTCGGGCGCGAGGATGCCGCCGAGGTTCGCTATCTGATGAAACGGGCGCGCCGCACGGGGCTTGCGTCGCATCAGCTCGATTTGAAATCGAATATCCAGACCCAACATCTGGCCATCACGGTTTCGGCGCTCGAAGAGAAGCTGACTTCGGGCTTCGTCATGGTCCTCGAAGATACCAGCGATTTATTGCGCGCGCAGAAGGCGGCGGCGTGGAGCGAAGTGGCGCGGCGTGTCGCGCATGAGATCAAGAATCCCTTGACGCCCATCGTTCTTTCGGCGGAACGAATTATCCTGCAGCTCGCGCGCGCGGAGTTTGCGCCCGGCGTGGAAGAAATTATCCGCGAATGCGCGGAAACGATCGTGAACGAGGCGCAGTCGGTGAAGAGTTTGGTCGACGAGTTCTCGCAATTTTCCCGTTTCCCCGCCGCGCAGCCGCTGCGCTGCGATTTGAACGAGGTTGTCGAAAGCGCGCTGTCGGTTTTTGCCGGACGGCTGGATGGAATCGAGATCCGTACCGAGTTTGCGCCTGGACTTCCGGCCGTGAATATCGATCGGGAACAATTCAAACGCGTAGTAGTGAACCTTGTCGATAACGCGGCGGAGGCGATGCAGGATTCCCTGGTGAAGCGGCTCTATGTCGCGACGCAACCTGGCGTAGCCGACACGGTCGAGTTGATATTTGCCGATAGCGGATGCGGCATCACGGCGGACGAGCGCGAGAAATTATTTTTGCCGTACTTTTCGACCAAAGGACGCGGTACGGGGTTGGGCCTCGCCATCGTGAATCGCATTCTCTCGGATCACGGCGCTGAAATTCGCGTGGAGGACAACATACCCGCCGGGGCGCGATTCACTATCGAGATCGCGGCATCGGTCGAAGTTGCCATCGAGCCCGCCATGGCGGTATGAGCCCGCGAATCCTCATCGTCGACGACGAGCCTGGCATCCGCCAATCGTTGCGCGGCGTATTACAGGACGAGGGCTACAACGTTCAAGTGGCCGATAGCGGCGAAGCGTGTCTCGAAGATCTGGCGCGGCACGATCGTGAAGTGGTGCTGCTCGATATCTGGCTTCCGGGAATGGACGGCCTTGAGACGCTCGCGCGCATCCAGGAAATTCCATTCCCGGATCGTCCAGCGGTCGTTATGATTTCCGGGCACGGCTCAATCGAAACGGCCGTGAAGGCCACGAAATTGGGGGCTTTCGATTTTCTCGAAAAGCCGCTTTCCATCCAGAAGATTTCCGTGGTGGTGAAGAACGCGGTCGAGCACCGGCGGCTGCATCTCGAAAACAGCCGGTTGAAACAAGATGTGGATTCGAAATACCGCATCATCGGCAACAGCGTCCCGATGAAAGCGCTGCGCCAGCAGATGGGACTGATGGCCGGCACCAACGGCCGCGTTCTGATTTACGGCGAGAGCGGCACGGGAAAGGAATTGGTGGCGCACGCGATCCACGCCATGAGCCCGCGCGTGCTGCAATCGTTCGTCGAGGTGAATTGCGCCGCCATCCCCGAAGAGTTGATCGAAAGCGAGCTTTTCGGCCACACCAAGGGAAGTTTTACTAGCGCGCATGAAGGCAAGGCGGGTAAATTTCAGAAAGCGGACGGCGGCACGATATTTTTGGACGAGGTTGGCGACATGAGCCTTCGCACGCAGGCGAAAGTTCTGCGCGCGCTGGAAGAGCAGCGCTTTGAGCCGGTGGGCGCGCACGATTCCATTCAAGTGGATGTGCGCGTGGTCGCCGCTACGAACAAAAATCTGGAAGAGGAGATCGACCGGGGCAATTTTCGCGAAGATCTGTTTTACCGTCTGAATGTGATTCCGTTTCACGTCCCGCCGTTGCGCGATCGCACCGAAGACATACCGATCCTGGCGGAATATTTTTTGCGCGAGTTCACGACCGCATATGGACGCAAGCCGAAAGAGCTGACGCCTCAGGCCTTCGACGTTCTGCAGAGCCACCACTGGCCGGGAAACGTGCGCGAGCTGAAAAATCTGATTGAACGAATCGTAATCCTGAATCCTCAGGTCCGCGTGGACTCGCGGCATATACCGCTGGCAACCGCGCGCCGTCCGGCGATGGACAGTACAGCGGACCGGTTCGGCAGTTTGCAAGAGGTGCGCGAAGCCGCGGAGCGCGAGTATATTTTGAAGAAGCTCGATGAAACCAACGGGAATGTCACGCGAACCGCGGAGTTGCTGGGCCTCGAGCGGAGCAACCTGTACCGGAAGATGAAAACGTTGGGGATTGGGCTGAAAGAATAAGCCATTAGGGACCGCGAGCGGCAATTACGCGCGATCGTCTTTACGATTGGTATGCTTG
>JALYXS010000665.1 GCA_030946965.1 Acidobacteriota bacterium | reverse complement strand
GGCACAGAGCGACGGTTTTACCCGCATAGCCGCTGACTGGAGAGCGCGGGAAGCTGGATGATGCGGGAACCGAACGGAATGGTTTGGTCGTTGGCGACGATTCGCGTGTAGCGCAGGCAGTGCGATTAGTGCTGTCTAGATTTGCGTCTTTAGGGCGTTGGCCGTCGTGCCCACGAAGGTTTTGACTCGCGGGTTCTGTTTAAGGGCCTTGAAATAGCACCGGGAATCGGCCGGCGCTCGCTACCGTGATTGATTTGTGCGCGGCGGCATTCGATTGGGTGCAGTTCCGGACGGCGAAGAGAGGGGAGTATCGGCAATACTCCGCCCTATGCTGGAATGCCAGAATACAGAATAAAAGCGATCGATTTTAGGGAAGCGGCGCTAGCCTAGATCAGCAGCCCGTGTCTAATCCGCCCGATTTTCAAGTAACCGGTAAAACACGTGATCGTGCGCAAACCGATTGCGCCTGACGCGGCAGACTGTCAGGGTTCGCCCATGGTTCCGAGACGCTCTCTATAAATGCTTCCGGATAGCGGTTATGTGGTTCGCGTCCGTCGTTGCCATGCAAAACCCAGCCGTGTTCTTCCGGTGGGAATCGTGCCTTACATCGTTTCACCTGGTATGGGGCGTCAGAATCGCTCGGCAACAACAAAAACTGTGCCACGGCTTGACCCGCGCGACGGCCTGCGCTAGCTGTAAGGAGTGTTCCGGTTCGCGCTCTGCCTCATTTCCTGCCAAGCGGTGTTGGCGTTTAAGCCATGCGCACTGCCGGCGACCCCGCCCACCGTTTCATACACTCCCGCCGCGCTAATGGAAAACGGGCATTTCCGGCAAGCGGACGCTCTATTGGAATCGATGCTTGAAGCTCAAGACGCGGATGAGAACGCGGAACTATCCTGGCTGTTGTCCCGCGCCAAAGCGGCTTTAGGCGAATTGGAACTAGCGCATGAACTTGCCGAACGAGCGCTCCTCGCGGACAGTTCGAACTCGGAATACCACGTCCAGCTCGCGGCGGTCGAAGGCCGCATGGCGGAGAAAGCGAGCTTGTTCAAGCAGCTTGGATTCGCTAGACGCGCCAAGAAAGAATTAGACATCGCGCTAGCTCTCGACCCCCGCAACTTGGACGCGCTCTATGGTCTGATGCTCTACTATTACGCCGCGCCGGCCTTCATCGGAGGCGATAAGAACAAGGCGCGGGAGATGGCGGAGACGATGACCGCGATCAATCCGGCGCGCGGGTATCTGGCCCAAGCCCGGCTGGAAAAAGATCGCAAAGATCCGGTTCGGGAAGAAGAGTTTTATCTAAAAGCGATCGATGCCGATCCGGACTTTTATGAAGCCAAGGCCGCCTTATCGAGTTTTTACCTGCAGGCCGCCACGCCCAAGTTCGATGCCGCCCGGACGTTTGCGTGCGAAGCGCTGGCGATTGACCCGGCGGGTGGCCAAGCCTGGAAGAACTTGGCCGGGATCGCCGCCGCCGGTCAATGCTGGACGGAGCTGGATGCGATTCTGTCAGAGGCGGCGGAGCGCAATCCATTCGACCTCGCGCCTTATTACTCCGCTGCCGCCGAGATGCTGCGGGAGGGCCGTTTACTCCAGACCGCCGAAGCTTATTTGCGGCGCTACGCCGCGCGAGCGCCGGAAGCGAATGAGCCTTCGTTCGAAGAAGTCAAGAACGATTTGAAGCGCCTGAGATCGCCACGCAAGGCAGCGTAATCCGCGGAGCAATGTGGCGCACGCGAGAGTGCGCGCGCCACAACTCCGGTTGCCCATTTACTCCGAATGTGTTTCCATGCGAATGAGTGCGTTACCTTCTCACACGCAGCCAGCCCGTAGTTTCCCGCATCCTCTTAATCGAAAGCGGCTCGCGCTCGATCCTTGAAGACATCATCCCCGGTATCCGTCAAACCTGGGGCGATTCCACGCCGATCGATCTGGTAACGTGCTTCGCCGGCTTGCCCGAAGGTCTCAATCCGGACACCACCGCCGTCTTCCGCGTGGCCGATTTCACCGGCCCGGACGGGCCTAAACGCCTGCACCGGGAATTGGCCGCGCAGAGCTATTCGGTGCTCGGCATGATTTGCGCGGCCGAACCAATCATGACTAAGTGGAAATGGTATATCGCCCTGCGGCTTCCCGCGAAAGCGTTCGTGGTCAACGAAAATTGCGATTATTTCTGGATCGATCACGCGCACGCCGCTACTGTTCGCAACTTCATGCTTTACCGCATGGGTCTGGGCGGGGCCGGGGCGGTGCGCACCATCGCGCGGCTGCTGCTGTTCCCGTTAACGCTCTGTTTTCTGGTACTCTATGCATCGGTCGTGCATCTCAGGCGCATCCTACGGCTCCACTACGCAGCCTCACCCAAATGAAAGTTATTCAAGTCGCTCAAACCGGCGGACCCGATCGGATGAAGCTGGTCGATGTCCCAACACCCTCGCCCGGTCCGGGTCAGGCGCTCGTCAAAATCGAAGCTTCCGGCGTCAATTTCATCGACGTCTATTTCCGAACCGGTCTCTATAAAGCCGATGCACCCATTATGCTTGGCCAGGAAGCGTCCGGCGTGGTGGAAGCAGTCGGGCCCGATGTCACGGAAGCGAAAAAGGGCGACCGGGTAGCTTACGCGATGAATCGCGGATCGTACGCCGAGTACGCCGTGGTTCCCGCGAAGCAACTGGTGCAAATCCCCGAAGGACTCGATTTCCAGACCGCCGCGGCGGCGATGCTGCAAGGCATGACCGCGCATTATCTGACGCATTCCACTTTTAAGCTTCAATCCGGCGATACATGCCTGATTCATGCAGCGGCGGGCGGCGTAGGCCGGCTGGCGGTGCAGATGGCGAAGATGCTAGGCGCTCGCGTCTTCGGCACCGTTTCAACCGAAGAGAAGGCGGCGCTGACACGCGAGGCGGGTTGCGATGAGGTAATTTTTTACACCCGCCAGGACTTCGAAACGGAGGTCCGCCGCCTCACCAATAGCCGCGGCGTCGACGTGATTTACGATTCCGTCGGCGCGCCCACGTTTTTGAAGGGGCTGAACTGCATTCGTCCCCGCGGAATGATGGTGCTTTTTGGTCAATCGGGCGGCGCGGTTGCCCCCTTCGATCCGAATATTCTGAACGGCAAGGGATCTCTCTTTCTGACTCGCCCTTCGCTGGCGCATCATTGCGCGACTCGCGAAGAATTGCTGTGGCGCGCAAGCGACGTACTCAATTGGATTGCATCGGGCAAACTCAAATTGCGAATTGAGCGTACTTATCCGCTAGCCGAAGCGGCTTCCGCGCATCGCGATCTGGAAGGCCGGGGAACGGCGGGCAAGCTGTTGCTGCTGCCTTAGGCCGCCACGGCGGCGTAAATTGCAAGCTCGTCTCACCCTCTGGTCGATCATCGTCATGGCGCTGATCGTGGGCTTTGTTTCGGCGCTCGATCTCAGTGAAGAAATCGAGCGGCAGTTCCAAAGCAGCCTCGGCCGCGCCGACCTCATTCGCCGTCTGGCTCTAAATGAAGTGGTCAACGTCCTCGAACCGCATTCCGAATCTTCGGCTGCCCAGGACATAGCCAATAACCCGCGAATTTCGCAAGAATTTCGCGATTTGCTGACCGACTCACACTCGCTTGTCGAAATTGCGGTCTGCGATCCCAAAGGGAAAATTCTCAGCGACAGCGATCCCAACCGGATCGGCCAGCTATTCCCGTCCATGGAAGATTTCGGCTCTCTGGTGAACCGGACCAAGTGGTGGAATAAGCTCTGGGTGCTGCTTTGGGACCAATCGAGCTACCAGATCTCGCAGGCAATCGCCGCGTCCGCGAGAGCGGGCCCCATGCTGTTCGTTCGCGTGGTGCTTCATCCCACGCTGATCCGGAACGACATGATGCCCTCGATCCAAACGCACGCCGGCATCTCGATCGCTTCCATCGTGGGCGCGATGCTTGCCGCGCTGCTGTTCTCTACCGTGGTGTTCCGTCCTCTTGGAAGGCTCGACGAAATGCTCGACCTTATGGCCAAGGGCGACTATGAAATGCAACAGGCCGGTCCGAAGCCGCCGTCGAATATCGATGCATTCGGAGCGGTGACTTCGAAAGTTACGATGCTGGGGCAAGCGCTTCGCGGCAAGCAATCGCAGCTTTCCGATCTGAAAGATATTTCCGAGCGGCTGCTGGATGAGATGGAAGACGCGGTACTCATCTTTGGACGCGACCGCCGGTTGATTGCCGCCGCGGGCACGATTAAAAAGTTTCTTTCGCGGCCCCGCTCCGAGCTTCTGGGCCGGACGCTACAGGAGATCTTCCCGCCCTCCACTTCGATCGGCTTGCTGGCCGCGCAAGCCACCCAGACCGGGCGAACCCTTCGTAACAGGCGCGTGCCCATTGCCCGCGGGGACGGCCCGGATGGCCGCATGCTCATCGCGCTGCTCTCGCTCGAAACCATGGATGGAGGACCAAACCTGGAACCGGGCGCGGGCGTGCTGATCCGGTTGCGCGATCCCGAAGCGACGCGCCAGATCGGCCGGCAACTTCAGACCGCCGACCGGCTGTCCGCCATCAGCAGGCTGACCGGCGGCGTCGCGCACGAAGTAAAAAACCCGCTGAACGCCATGCTCATGCACGTGGAGCTCGCGCGCATGAAGATGGCTCACGGAGATTGCGATCTGGAGCCGCAGATGGACGTTATCTCGAACGAAATCTTACGCCTCGATCGCGTGGTCAAGACCTTTCTCGATTTCACTCGTCCGGTGCAACTCAACTTGACCGAGGTGCCGCTCGAAGCGTTCGTGAACGATCTGGCCGAATTGGCGCGTCCTCAAGCGATGGCGTGTGGAATCGAGATCGTGGTGCGGCAATCCCCCGAAGCGGTCTCGATTAACGTGGATGCGGATTTGTTGAAACAAGCCGCTCTCAACATCGTGGTCAACGCGATCGAGGCGATGACGGAGGGAGGAAAACTGGAGATTTTATCGGGCGTAAAGGGCGACGAGGCCGAGATTCGGATCTCCGACACGGGTCCCGGCATTCCTCCCTCCGTCAGGGAAAAGATTTACAATCTCTACTTCACTACGAAGAAACAAGGCTCTGGGATCGGACTCGCGATGACATTTCGCATTGTTCAACTGCACGATGGAACCATCGATTTCACGAGCGATCCGGGGAAGGGCACCACCTTCGTAATGCGTTTTCCGATCGCCATTCCGGCTGCCTGATGGCTGACTCGGCATTTGACGAATTCGCCCATCGCCGTGCCGCGCTGGGGGCGGCGCTCGGGCACACGCCAAGCCACGGTCCCGGAGACGTCAAACTGGATGCATTTTTTATAGCCTCCGCTGCGAACGTGCGTTACCTGACCGGGTTCACCGGTAGCAACGGCGTGCTGCTGGTGGAACCCGATGGAGCGACGTTCCTGACCGATCCGCGTTACAGGATTCAGGCGGGGCAGCAGGTGAGCTGCAAGGTGGTGGTGGCCGCGGGGCCACTGCCGCGGCGCGTGGTTGGACTAGTCAAGCGGAAGAGGATCCAGCGCCTGGGGATCGAGCGCAACCGGATCGGCTTCGAGCAGTACGATTTCTTAAAATGCGAGCTACCGCTAGGGACCGTGCTCGAACCGGTAAGCGGCGTGGTGGAGCGGATGCGGATGGTGAAATCCGATTCCGAGATTGCGCTGATCCGCGCGTCGGTCGCAACCAACTCGCGCGCTTTTGAAGCCGCGGTGAAGGCAATCCGGCCGGGCATGCGCGAATTCGAATTGGCGGCCAAGATCGATTACCTCATGCGGCGTTTAGGCGCGGAGGGGCAAGCGTTCGACACTATCGTCGCCAGCGGATCGCGAACGGCACTGCCGCACGCACACCCTGGCGCTCGTGCGATTCAGGCGGGAGATCTCGTGCTGATCGACATGGGAGCCATGCAGGCCGGATACGCCAGCGACATGACACGAATGTTGCATGCCGGCAAGGCAGGCGGCCGCGTGAAGGAGATGTACCACGCCGTGCTCGAAGCGCAACGCGCGGCGATTGCGGCGGTCCGCCCGGATGTTACCGCCGCTAGTGTCGATCGCGCCGCCCGGAACGTGCTGAAGGAGGCCGGGTTGGATAAGACTTTTGTCCACTCGACCGGCCATGGATTGGGATTGGAAATCCACGAACCGCCGCGGGTCGGCAGGAAAGAGAAGACACGGCTGGAGAAGGGCATGGCGATTACGATTGAGCCTGGAGCCTATGTGGAAGGCTTCGGCGGTATTCGTATTGAGGACACGGTGCTGGTGACCGCGCGCGGGTGCGAGATCCTGACGCCCACGGCGAAAGAGCTTCTACAAATTTAGTGTCTTGTCCCACCTAATTTTTTCACAATAACCAGCCTTTGCCGAAGAAAAGTGCCGCCAGTTCATGATGGAACTTCGATGGACCGATGGTACGGTTCAGTGTCCGCATTGCGGCTCCCGACACCAGCCGCTTGCTGATACCATCAGGGGTCACGTGCCGAGCCAGAGTTTTAGATTTGTGCCTCAAATCCGCGAAGAAGTAAAATATTTCGACGTCAGCACGGAGGAGATTGGTTGGAACGTTGAATCCGGCGGGAGATTTGAAACCGAGTACGAGCATAATACCATCGATCCTGTAACAGGCCGTTCCATTGGCCTGATACTTCATCTGAAGATCGCAGGGCAGTTAGGTTACCGCCTGAGCTGGGACATGGCGCTTTTTCTCCAGGATCCGAAAACGCAAACAAAGCGGCATCGCCAATTGAGGCGGATCGACGGCTTTGGATTCGAGCCGTGGTTCCGTGGCATCGACGGTCGAATGTGCCAGGGATGGCATCGCCATATTTGGAACGGCGAAGATGAACACGCGGACGGCAAAAGGGCTGTCGCGATCTTTGATGACGGGGTGATTTTCGAGCAATTTGTGATGAGGGCATCGAGTGATATGAAAATTTTATACAACAAGAAAGGGGGCTACGATGGATCGCTGTTCGATGCTTAAGGATTCCCTTGCCAAGTACTTTGGTGAGCAGGTCAGAATCACAGACCTCAATAATCAATGTATATTTACGTTCCCGCTCAAAACGCTAGATAACCGCCTAGTTGCCGTGATCGTAGAAGAGAAGCTAGGTGGCTATTACGCGGTGCACGATGGCGGCAAGACCGACTCGGCACTCTTCTGCGACGGGCTAAGTATGACTGATTCAATCAGGGACAACCAAAAACGCATTGCTAGAGCCTTTGGGGTTAGTGTGGCCGATAAGCTCATTCAAAAGACATGTACATCGGAAGAACTAAACGAGACAATTATGTCGATAGCACAATGCGCGGCGATGTTCACCACCCAATTGCTCTCACGTGAAGGAACGGAGGAACGGATTTCTCAGAAAGTATTCCGCGCCCTTAAGTTATGGACGCCAGACTTTGAGCATCGGATTCAGCGTGACGTGGAGGTCCAAGGTGAGACGGATACCCACGGCTTTGATTTCGTATCGTTCTCAAAATTTCAGGGTAACCGAACAGCGGCTATTAAAGTTCTGCCGGTAAGTCATCCGAAATGGCAAGCCGAGCGATATGGGTACCTCGTTCTTGACATTAAGACTAGGCCGGATTATCAGGACTGGGCAAGGTTGGCTGTGGTACCCAGAGCCGAGGAATGGCCTGACGATGCCCTCGGGATTGTGAAGCGCTTTTCTGACGAAACAATCGAGATTCGTAGCGGGCACGAATCCGACATGAACGGGCTTATCCCGGAATCTATGAAGCGGCTCACAAGTCGCGCCCTTATTGACAGGCCGCCGATCTGACAAAGGGCCTTGATGCGCTCACCGTTATTCTTGAACTATGAAGACTCGCGCAGCAGTTTCCCCGGGGCGGCGCGGCGGGCGCAAGACCGCGGCCTTGAAGATTTTCGCAAGATCTCAGACTTCGCAAAATGAAAGCGGGAGGTCGCCCGCGCGAGAACCAGCCTGTCATCAAGAATCGTACACCCTACAGGCCCGGTACGTCGGGTTAGTTATCGCGCTAGTTATTCATATCGCAACGCTTCCGTGGGGTTTAATTTCGAAGCCCGATCGGCCGGTAGCAATCCAAAAATCAACCCGACAACGCACGAAACGCTAAACGCGATAATCACCGATGAAATCGAAATCGGAATCTTAATATTCTCGACAAAGAACTGGACGCTGAACGGAATTGCCACGCCCGCCATAATCCCAATCACTCCGCCCGCCAGGCTAATCAAGATCGCTTCAATCAGAAA
>JALYXS010000631.1 GCA_030946965.1 Acidobacteriota bacterium | reverse complement strand
GGTCCGTCGCCTTGACCTTCGCCTTACCGGCGACGCCGCGGAAATACTCGGTGATCGCGGCGATGTGATGCTGGTTATTCGCGATCCGCTCTTCGGCGGTTTGTTCGCGCCAGTCGGAAATTGGAGTACCGAACTCCTGCCCGGCCGGCGTATTAAACAGCAATTTCTCGGCGAGTTTCCGCTCCTGTTCGGGGATCGACGCGAAGCGCTCCAACTTCTCGGCATTCACGATCGCCAGATCGAGACCCGCCTTCGTGCAGTAATACAGAAAAACCGAATTGACCACTTCCCGCGCCGAGAACGGAAGTCCGAACGAGATGTTCGAGATTCCGAGAGCCGTCTTAACGTAGGGGATTTTTTCTTTGATCAACCGGAGCGCTTCGATGGTTTCGACCGCGCCGCCAACGTAATTCGCATCGCCGGTGGCGCATGGGAAAACCAGCGGGTCGATGATGATGTCCTCGGGCGGAATGCCGTACTTATTGGTGAGCAGATCGACCGAGCGTTGCGCGACAGCCAACTTCCGCTCGCGCGTGAAAGCCTGCGCCTGCAGCTTGTCTTCGTCGATTGTACCCACAATCAAAGCCGCGCCAAACTTCTTCGCAATGGGGCATAATCTCTCGAATTTCTCTTCGCCGTCTTCAAGATTGATCGAATTAATGATGCTCTTGCCTTGGCAATAGGTCAGCGAAAGCTCGACCGCGCGCGGATCCGTGGTATCGATCATGATCGGCGCCTGAATGATGCGGATCAGCTTTTCGTAAAAGAGCGGGATGTCGTTCATCTCGTCGCGATCCGTACTCTGCAGGCAGACATCGACGATGTGCGCGCCGTTCTTCACCTGCCGCCGCGCGATCTCTACGGCCTGTTCCCACTCCTCCGCCGCGATCAGGTTCTTGAACGCGCGCGAGCCGATCACATTCGTGCGTTCGCCGACGATGAGCGGCCGATTGCTCTCTTCCGCTTCCACCAGTTCGATGCCGGTGTAATAGGCGCGATGCTGCCGCCCGGGAACGGCGCGGGGCTTCTTGCCCGCGGCCATTTCGGCGATCGCTTTTATGTGCGCATCGGTGGTGCCGCAACAGCCGCCGACCATGTTCAGCCAGCCGTGTTTGATGAAGCGGTCCAATTGTTCGGCGAGCGATTGCGGGGTCTCAAGATAAAGACCGTCTTCGTTCGGCAGACCGGCATTGGGATAGCACGACACGTGCGTCGATGCCATCTCGCTGATCGTGCGGATATGGTCGGTCATGAACTCCGGGCCCGTGGCGCAATTGAGGCCGATCGACAGCAGATCGGCGTGTGAAATCGAAGTCCAGAGCGCGTCGGCGGTTTGACCCGCAAGCATGGTTCCCATCGGCTCGATGGTCCCCGAAACCATGACCGGAATGTTGCGGCCAGTCTCGCGCTTGAGCTGGTCGATGCCGAGCAGCGCGGCTTTGACGTTGCGCGTATCCTGACTCGTTTCGACCAGCAGGATATCCACGCCGCCGTCGATGAGCGCTTTCGCCTGATCGTGAAAATTCTGAACCAATTGCGGGAAAGTCACGCCGCCAGTCACGGTTATGGCTTTAGTGGTCGGTCCCATCGATCCCGCGACAAAACGCGGCTTATCGCCCGTGGCAAATTCATCCGCCGCTTGGCGGGCGAGTTGCGCCGCCGCGAAATTCAGGGCGTATGCTTCTTTGTCAACCTGATACTCGGCAAGCACCAATGCCGTGCCGCCGAACGTGTTGGTCTCGATAATGTCCGAACCGGCGGTTAGGTAGCGGCGATGAATGTTCGAGACGACATCGGGCCGGGTCTTGACCAGATACTCATTGCAGCCTTCAAGCGATGCGCCGCCGAAATCCGCCGCCGTCAGATGCACCTGCTGCAGCATGGTTCCCATCGCTCCATCGAGCACGAGAACACGGGTGGCTAATGAGTCGGCAAGCGCCTGTTGACGCTGTTCTGGTGTAATCACGGGAGTTCCCTATTTTACCAGCTTGCGCGGCAAGAGAAGACTGGTACTCTGAAAGGCGGCTGGTGACGAATGTTGTCGCCCGTTACCTGGACCAAGAAGCCCGGTTCTTTGCCTGCGTGGGAAAAGGAATAGCGGCAGCCGAGCGCGGCGAGTTCATCGAGGAGGAATAAATGGATGCCCGCCTTGAAGCAATGTTCAAGCCCTGATGCGCATTCCTTGGACCGTTCCCGCGGCAGATGATTTAGAAACCATAAAGAATTATCTTTAACAGCACTACCCGCGGTTGTCGTCTATTCAGTGAAACGGGAAACCATCGAAATCCTTCACATCCATCACGGTGCGCAAGACTGGCGCTAATGTTCCACCGCTCCTAAACCGTAAAAATCTCGCGCGCCTGCTTCAACGATGTAATCGGATCGCGAACGGGCGAATATTCGTGGGCCACGAAACCCTGGAATCCCAAATCCGCAATCGCCTTCGCCACGAAGTGATAGTTCAGCTCCTGCGAGTCGTTATCGATCTCGTGCCGCCCAGGCACGCCGCCCGTATGAAAATGCCCCATCCACTGAAAATTCTGCTGGATGCGGCGCGCGATGTCGCCATCCATAATCTGCATGTGATAGATGTCGAACAGCAGTTTCACGCGCGGTGAGTTGACGCGCTTGCAGACTTCCACGCCCCAATCGACGTGGTCGCACTGATAATCCTTGTGATTCACGCGGCTATTCAGCAGTTCCATGCAGACGTTGACGTTCTTGTCTTCCGCCTGGGCTTTGATCTTGTTCAGGAACAGCACGCAGTTTTCCATGCCCTGCTCGTCGCTTATGCCGTGACGGTTTCCCGAGAAAGTAATCAAATTCGGCGACCCCGATTCGGCGCACTTGTCGAGGGTCGCGCGCATCGCCGTTTCTATCGCGGCGTGATTCGCCTTCTCGTTTAATGCATCGGGCAGCTTTCCGCCGCCGCCCTGAGTCATCGAGGAGACAAGGCCGTATTTCTTCAACACGGGCCACTGCTCGGGCGTCTGAAGATCGAACCCCTGGAAGCCCAGTTCGGCGGCTAAACGGCACTGATCTTCAAACGGAGTCCCTTTCTTGAATACGCTGCTACAGACAGATTGCTTGATCCTTCCGTGCTTGGGCTTGAGCTCGAACGCGGGCGGCGGTTTAGGGTCCGATTGAGCTGGCGCCTGAGCCGATGCGATCGCGGCGCCGGCCGCAAGAGCGGACAGAAACTTTCTTCTAGTCACTGGCAGATTGTATCGCGTGCAGCGACCGCGAAACCGGCGCGTCCGGCTTCCTTCTCACGTTCACGTGAGGGAAACACGAACCGGCCGGCGATCGCGGCCAGCACCAGAGCCGCCGCGGCCATCACGAAAGCCGCCGAGTATCCGAAACGATTCGCCACCGCTCCCGCCGCAAAGGAACTGACGCCCACGAACAGATCGTAAAACGCGCTCAGCACGCCCACCACGGAGCCGCGTTCGCGATCCGGCGTGACCTTCAAAATCGTGCTTCCCACCGACGACCACGGAAACGAAAATCCTAAACCTAAAATGGCAGCCGCCACGACGGCCAGTACTGGCGGCGGACCCACCGCCAGAATACAAAGGCCTATCGCCATCAGCGCGATGCCGCCGTAAAATGTGATGGCGGGATGGATGCGGTCGGGCAATCCGCCCAGGAAAAATCGCGATAGCAAGATCACCAGCGCGTACGCCGTAAAAGCCGCCGGGCCCGAATTGCCGTGTTGGGCGAGATGCAAGATCAAGAAGCCGGCAATCACCGGATAATGCATATTGACGAACCCCACGGCAATGCCTGGCGCAATCAGCGATCTTGGCACGAAGCTTCGCCGCGCGTGATGCGTTTCGGGTTTGTAATCCTCCGGGATGCGCGTCAGGATGGCGAAAGCCGCGAGGGCCAAAACGGCCTGCATCAACGCCGCGTGCTGGAACGAGCCTGCCCAGTGCCCCAGAACGGGGCCCGCCGAGATTCCGCCCCAAATGCCGCTGCTGAGGTAGCCCAACGCTTGACCGCTCCGGTGAAGGCCGCCCATCTCGACGGCCCAAGCCGCCGCGCCCGTATACAGGCAAGCCTCGCCAAAGCCCTGCAGAATGCGGCCAAGATACGCGCCGGCAATCCCGAGGGGCAATAAATACGCAACCCCCGCCGCGGCGCAGCTCATCAGCCCCGTCAGGAAAGCGATCTTGCGCCCCCGCCGGTCGGCCAGCCGGCCGGAGAAGAAACGGCTGCCAAGCGCAACAAACGAGAAGATGCCGATAACGAAACCGACCGTCCGGTCGGACCCGCCAAGATCGTGCCGGACATGTGGCGCAAGTCCCGGCAGAACTGTCCCGATCCCCAGAAATCCCAGGAAGGTCGCGCCAATCAGTGCCCAGAAGCGCGCATTGAAGCCATGCGCAGTTAACCCCACTTCTTTAAGTGTACTTTGGGCGCGCTTCGTTTCCAAAAAAGGTTGTGCCCGTGGCGCCATCTGGTACCCTACCTATTGCCCCAACCATGAAGACCCGAATCTTCGCGCTGTTGCTCGCCCTGGCAGCCCCGGCGTTTTCGCAAACCCGCCCGAAGCCCAAGCTGGTCCTCGGCATCGTGGTCGATCAGTTCCGTTACGATTACCTGACCCGGTTCCGCAAAGAGTACACCTCCGGTTTCGACCGTCTTTTGACGAAAGGCGCTAACTTCGTGAGCGCGCATTACGAGCAGTTTCCGACCGTCACCGCCATCGGACACAGCACATTCATGAGCGGGGCGACGCCTTCGATCAGCGGCATCGTTGGGAACGAGTGGTTCGATCGCGACAGCGGCCGCCAAGTCACCAGCGTCGAGGACGAAAAGACCAAGCTTCTCGGCGGCAAAGGCGGCGACGGTTCTTCACCGGGCCGTCTGCTGGTGAGCACCATCGGCGACGAAATGCGCATCTCCGATCCTCGGGCTCGCGTTCTCGGCGTGTCTCTTAAGGATCGTGCCGCGATTCTACCGGCCGGGCACATGGCCCAAGGCGCGTATTGGTTCGATGGAAAGACCGGAAATTTCGTCAGTAGCAGTTTTTATTTTGCGGAATTGCCCGCGTGGGTCGCAGATTTCGACGCAACACATCCCGCCGACAAGTTCGCGGGGCAAGTCTGGATGGGGAAGAAATTTGCATCGGGCGAAAAGCTATACGGCAGCATTCCGGCAAGCCCATGGGGCAACGAGTTGATCGAGGCTTTCGCCGAGCGGGCCGTCCAGTCCGAGCAACTCGGTCAGCGCGGAATCACGGATCTGCTTACGGTAAGCTTTTCGTCGAACGATTATGTCGGGCATGCGCTCGGGCCGGATTCGCCCGAAGTACACGACATTTCGATACGGACGGACCGCTTGCTCGGGAAACTGTTCGCTTTTCTAGATCAGAAAATTGGCATGCAGAACGTGCTGGTGGTGATGACGGCGGATCACGGCGTGGCGCCGCTGCCCGAAATCAGCCAGAGCCGCAAGATGCCGGGCGGCCGGATGCCCCCGGGCATAGTGACGAGCACGGTCCAGGAAGCTTTGACCGGGAAATACGGAGCCGGCGATTGGTTCGCAAATCCCGCCGACACGGAGCACACGATTTATTTGAATTGGAATTTGATCCAGGAAAAGAAGCTCGACCGCGTGGCGGTCACCCGTCTGGCCGCCGATTCCCTGCAGTCACTGCCACATATTTTCCGCGTTTTCACGCGGGAGCAGTTGATGAACGGCGCGACTTTAGAAGATCAGGTTGCCCGCCGCGTGATGAACGGTTTTTACATCCGGCGGGGCGCCGATATTTACGTGATGCTCGAGCCGTACTGGCTTTTCTCGCAACACGGAACTACCCATGGGACCACTTTCGGTTACGACATGCACGTGCCGGTCATCTTCATGGGTCCTGGGATCAAGGCCGGAAATTATTACCAGTCGATCGCCGTCAACGACATCGCGCCCACTCTCGCGGCAATGCTCGGGATCGAAACGCCGAGCGGCTCGGTCGGACGCGTGCTGTCCGAGATTTTCGCAAGCAATTAAATTCAACAAGGGGAAACTATCTAAATGAATATTCGTCCGTTACACGACCGCGTGTTAATCAAGCGCCTGGAAGAGTCCGAAAGCAAGCAGGGCAGCATTATCATTCCGGATAGCGCGAAAGAGAAGCCGCAGCAGGGAGAAGTCAAAGGGGTTGGCAGCGGCAAGCTGTCGGAGAAGGGTGAGCGGATTGCGCCCGAAGTGAAAGTCGGCGACCGCATTCTGTTCGGCAAATACTCGGGTTCCGAAGTGAAGGTGGACGGGGAAGACTACATAATTTTCCGTGAAGACGAGATTTTGGGTGTTCTCGAATAGAGAATACCGAGGGCTGCCGGCCCGGCGGTTTGGGCTCCGCGCGGACCGGCGGGCACGGCATTTCGCTTGTGTTAATCTGAACGTTCACCCCTTCTAAGGAGTCTTTCTGAATGTCTCGAATTTGGCCCGTGAGAATGGCATTGCTGGGCCTAGCCCTGTTATCCATTGCCGGTCTTGTGTCCGCGCAAACAAAGTTGGCAGTCGTTAATTTGCAGCGCGCCGTTCTTGAATCCGAAGAGATCAAGAAGGCTTCCGCCGCGCTCGAAGCCAAGTATAAGCCCCGGCAGGCGGAGATGCAGAAGATCGAAGCCGAACTGCAAGGCATCCAGGACAATTTGCAAAAGAACGCCGGCAAGCTGACGCAGCAGGGCCAAGCCGATCTCACGGCTCAGGGACAGAGCCGTCAACGCGAGCTGCAACGCTTGACCGAGGATCTGCAAGCGGATGTCGATCGCGAAAGAAACGACATCCTGAGCAAGAGTTCCAAGCAAATGCAGGGTGTTGTGGCCAAGCTGGCGCTGGATAAAGGTTACGATGTGGTGGTAGACGTGACCAATACGATTTATTTCAAGCCGGCGCTCGATGTAACAAGCGAAGCGCTGGCCGAATATAACAAAGCCTTCCCCGCCAAATAGCGGGACGGGAGAAGCCGATGGCGGGCTACCTGGATCAATACGGTACGGGAGACGAGCGCAGGGAAACGCTGGTTAAGCGAATCGTTATTTTCGGGATCCTCGGAATTGTAATAATCGGTCTCGCCTATTACATCTTCAAGAACCACGCGCAAGAGCGGGTGGCCAAAGACTTCCTGCAACGCCTTCGCAAACAGGACTACGCGGGAGCCTATACCATGTGGGGCTGCTCCCAAGCGAAACCTTGCGACGGCTATTCGTACGAAAAATTTCTCGAAGATTGGGGTCCGAAGACCACCGGGGCGGACCTTGCGGTCCTGGCTCTTAACGATAGCGAGTCTTGCGGCAAAGGAGTCATTCTGACCGTGGATGTAAACCCATCCCGGCAGGAAAAACTATGGGTCGAGAAGGACAACCCCATCCTGAGTTTTTCGCCGGTTCCAGTCTGTCCTCATAAAGGATCGTTCTCGATTTTGCTGCACCGGACGGCCGGCAAACTTCGCAAGCCATTCTTGAAATAGAATTGAAAGGGAAAATGAGCTCGACCACCACAACCACAGGCGCAGGTTTAGAAGGCGTAATCGCCGGCGAATCGGAAATCTGTTTTATAGACGGCTACGAAGGCATCCTCAGCTATCGCGGTTATAACATTCACACGCTAGCCGAGCAAGCCACGTTTGAAGAAGTGATTTATCTGCTTTGGCGCGGACAATTGCCCAAAGCGGAGGAGTTGAAACAGCTCAAGGCTGAGATTGCCGCGAATTCGGAGATCCCGAAAGACGTTGTCGCGTTCCTTAAGAGCGTGCCGAAGGCTCTGGCCATGGATGTTTTGCGCACGGCGGTTTCCATGCTGAGCCTGTTCGATCCGCTGGCGCGCGATATGTCTCCCGAAGCCAACGCGAAGAAGGCGGCCAAACTGATGGCGCAGACTTCCACCATCGTCAGCACTTACGACCGGTTGCGGACGGGCAAGGAACCGATCGCCATCGATCCCAGCCTCAGCTTCGCGGGAAATTTTCTCTACACGCTTACCGGAAAGCGCCCCGACGATGTCATGGAGCACACCTTCGACGTGGCTCTCATTTTGCATGCGGATCATGAGTTGAATGCTTCGACATTCGCGGCGCGGGTTACGGCCGCTACTCTGTCCGACATATACTCCTGCATCACCTCCGCTATTGGGGCGCTGAAAGGCCCGCTGCATGGCGGCGCGAACGAAGATGTTATCCGCATGTTGCTCGAAGTAGGCGAAGCGGATAAGGCCGTCGAGCGCGCGAAGGACATGCTGGCGCGCAAGGCGAAGATTCCAGGATTCGGCCATCGCGTTTATCGCACCGAAGATCCGCGCGCGACGCACCTCCGGACATTCTCCGAAGAGCTTGGTAAGCGTACCGGCCAGGAAAATCTGTTTCTCATGTCGAAGCGGTTGGAAGAAGTAGTAAAGGAAGCGAAGAAGCTGAACCCGAACGTGGATTTTTATTCCGCCTCCACGTATTACTCCCTCGGAATTCCGATCGATCTTTTTACTCCGATTTTCGCTATCAGCCGCATGTCGGGTTGGACCGCGCACGTGCTCGAGCAATATCACAACAACCGCCTGATCCGGCCGCGCGCCGAATATAAGGGCAACCCGGATGGGATGAAGTGGATTCCGCTGGAGAAGCGCTAAGCGCTAATTCGGCATGGACGAGCGCGCGTACTACAACGAGTCGCAAACCACCAAACCGGCGAAGCTGAACTGCCCGCACTGTAAGACGGCGGGCGATTATGAGCTGCGATGGATGGTTCGCAATAAGAAAGATAGATTGCCCCCCGGCGGCGACGAACGCGACCGGGCGAAGTTCGCCAAAGCGCAAAGCTACATGCTCTTGCTCGACGACAAAATGGCGTGCAAGAATTTGCGCTGCCGCAAGCGGTTCGATGTCTCGGGCGTGAATACTGTCGCGTTCATTTAAGCGGATGTATCGGAGCGGCTATCTAAATGCGGTCAAAGACCTGGATTTAGCCCAATGTGTTGCCTGGATTAGACCATGCCACCAGCGGAGAGGAATACCAGCCGCGGCTGGATCGCGTGTTGCGCTATGCCGCTCAAGGCAAGCTCCCCAATCG
>JALYXS010000628.1 GCA_030946965.1 Acidobacteriota bacterium | reverse complement strand
GGATGCTTTGCTCGACCGCTTAAAACAAGAGGGAGTAAAGATTGACGCCAAACGAATGAATGAATCCTACGGTCGCTTTGCCTGGATCTATGACCTGGATGGGAATAAGATTGAGCTCTGGCAGCCGCCGTCCGCAAAGCCCTAAGGGGCTTCCACTGCACTTACTCACTGGGTTTTCTGTAGCTACGGTCCCGTAGTCGTAGAATGGCCGGCAATGCTTTGCGCCTGGTCATCTCAATATCCGCATCGGCCGATTCCGCCCAATCAGTCGGGCACCGTTTAGCGATCGGAACGCGGCGGCCGTGTTACATCAATCCCCATCCCGCTTCCGGTTCCAGAACCTTCACCTTCGCGGCCAGAGTCGTGCGCTTCAAGTGCAGCATATCCGCCGCCATCTTTTTGTTGCCGCCCGTTTTACGGAGTGCCTGCGAAAGAATGCTCCTCTCGAAGTGGTTCACCGTTTCCGCGAAATCGAGCCCGTAATCCGGAACGGCGATGGTCGAGTTTCGGGCCGGCTCGGAGTGCTTTCCGAGCGCCGGTCCGGGCAGCGGAAAATCTCCTGGATACAGCATGGCTCGTTCTCCGCTGAGCACAATTGCCATCTCGATGGCATTTTCCAGTTGGCGCACATTCCCGGGCCAGGCGTAGGCGCAGAGCCGGTCGATGGCTTCACGGGAAATTTTCTTCGCGGGTAGAGATTCCGCCCGGCAAATCTTCCGGATGAAATGTTGCGTCAGGATCGGCACATCGCTCAGCCGCGTCCGTAGCGCGGGCATTTCGATCGGCACAACATTCAGCCGGTAATAGAGATCCTCGCGAAAGGTTCCCGACCGCACTCGCGCCGCCAGATCCACGTTCGAGGCCGCAATCACGCGCACATCCACCTTGATCGTTTCCGAGCTGCCGAGCCGCTGAAACTCGCGCTCTTGCAGAACGCGCAGCAGTTTCGCCTGCAATTCCATGGGCAAGTCTCCGATTTCATCCAGAAACAGGGTGCCGTTGTGGGCCTGCTCGAAACGCCCCGTCCGGTGCTGCTGCGCTCCGGTGAACGCTCCCCGGACATGTCCGAATAGCTCCGCTTCCAGGAGGTTTTCCGGTAACGCGCTGCAATTGATCGCCACCAGCGGCACGGCGGCGCGCGGTCCGGCCGAATGAATGGCGCGCGCCATCACTTCCTTGCCTGTCCCCGTTTCACCATGTATCAGCACGGTGCAGCGGCGCTTCCCTATTAGACGGACAATTTGCGAGACCTGCTGGATTGCGCGGCTTTCTCCCACCAGGAACTGCTTCCATGGATCGGCGGATGCGGGCGGTCCGTTGCGATCCTCAATCGCCCACTCCATATTCTGGAGGAGCTCATCCGGATCGACCGCCTCGCCGAAAAAATGGTGCGCGCCCAACTTAGTCAATCTTACGGCATCGGACATCGTGCCGCCGCAATCGCGAATGAATAGCGGTAGATGCGCATCGATGCGCTGAACCTCTTCGAGCAACTCAGCCGGCAGCCAGTCGCGTACGGGGAAGTTGGCAAAAGCTGCGTCTACGGGAGCCGTTCTCAGCCGGTCTAACGCGTTGGGGATATCCTTGGCCGTTTCGACCTCATATCCACTCAAACTTTGCATCAGGCGTTGTTCCTGCCCGTCGAATTCCGGGCTCGTAATCCATAAGATTGTTTGGGATTTGGACATGGCTTTGAACTTGTATATCCATCGGCGGAAAACCTGGAAGCTTTACGCAATTCATTGATAGGACAGGAGATTTAAGGAACTATCGCGCGGACTTAAAAGGACTACCTCGGAAGGCCGTCTTCCCGTCTATCTCTCACATTTAACTAGGGATATACCGAGAAAACTGCTGGAGAGTACCCGAATAATCTGAGAGTCTTAGGACCAAACTCTTACCAATCTTATTCAACGCGAACAACCTATCCTGAATGTCGATCGAGACCTGTGCTGAGCTTTCCGAGTCCCCGGCAAGCAGGCCAAACCGGAGAGATTACGATCCGGAAGAAGTCGATAAGCTCGTGCTGCAGTACTTGCCCCTCGTTAAATCGATCGCTCGCCGAGTGTTTACGAGTTTGCCGCCGCACGCTTCCGTGGAGGTCACCGATCTCGCGCAAGCCGGGTACATCGGTCTGGTAAACGCCAGCCGTTCCTATAAGGCCGACGTCAAAGTTCCATTTGCGACCTATGCCAGGTACCGGATTCGAGGCGAGATTCTGGACAGCTTGCGAAAATTGGATTGCGCATCGCGCAATTTGCGCCAGTGGCAGAAGCAGATGGAGTTGAAATCGCGGGATCTGTCCGCCTCCTTGCAGCGGGAACCCACGGACGAAGAGATCGGGGAAGGGTTGGGGATTGAGATTGCTCAAGTTCGCGAAAAGAAGCTGAAGTTGCGTTTCGCCGGGGCCTGCTCGGGCGCGATGGCGGGCGGGGACGATCCCGACAAATACTGGCAGGAACAACCGAGCGCGCCAGACACCCGGCCCGACACCATACGCGCCCGCGAAGAAATGAAACAGGTATTGGCGCTCGCGATCCACTCTCTTCCGAACCGGTCGCGCGAGGTAATTGTTCTCTACTACTCCAATGAAATGACGATGAAGCAGATCGGAGAGGTGCTTCGCGTGAACGAAAGCCGCATTTCGCAGATCCATAAATGCGCCTTGCGAATCATGGCGCGGACATTGCGGTCATCCGGTATTTCATCCAGCACGGACGTTTAGTACGCGCCTCTATTACCCGCCCAAAAATATTCTCTAAACATTCTTGCGATCCCGCCCGATAAGGAACTGTAGGCGGAGTCAGCCATGCGAATCGACGATCTAAACGTAGCGGCAAGCGGCGCTTCCACGCGCGCCGGAGCGGTCGAAACAACATCCGTCCAACTCTCTGGATCCAGGGCAGAGCGGGTAGCGGACGGAACAGGGAGCGGCGATAGTGTCGAACTCTCGGGCTTATCCCGAATCCTGCAAGCCAGCGCAATCCGGCGGGATGAGCGAGTCCAAAGTTTGTCGGCGCAGGTTCGCGGAGGCAGTTATAACGTGGATGCGAACGCGGTAAGCAGATCCCTGGTTCAAGAAACCCTGGCGAATAGCGCATTGGGTTCCCATGCCTGAGGAAACGCTGTACGAGCGGGCGAATCGGGACATGGAGGCGGCTACCGTATTCCTTTTGGTTCCGGACGCCCATAACTTGGACAGTGCGCGAGCGCTCTTGCAAGACGCGGCGGGTGCGCTGACCCGCCTGAAATTGCTTTGCCCCAGCTCTGATCTGCCCGACTACGTTTCATCCGATCGCATGCGGGCCTTGCATCGGAAAGTAGGCATGGTGAGCCAGTTACTCCAGTCGGCGGCGGCCTTCCATGGGGGCACGGCCGTCGCGGTGGCGCGCCTAAGCGCGGCGTATGCCCCTGGCGGACGGATGACTCCGGCCTCTCGAACCAGCCAGGTTTCGGTGGATTGCTAGCTTATGTCCAGCCTATTTGCCTCTTTGGGCTCCTCGACCGGGACGCTGACAGCCTTCGAACGGGTCCTCGACGTCACCCAAAACAATGTAAGTAACGCCTCCACGCCCGGTTATGCGGCACAACGCGCCACTCTCGAAGCCCAGTCTCTTGACCCGAGCCAAGGGTTTCCGGGCGGGGTAGCGTCGGTCGAAATTACGAGCACGCGAGATCAGTATGCCGACCGGTCGGTGCGCGGACAGGTGAGTTCGCTTGGATACGCCCAGCAGCAAACGACATCGCTCACGGGTATTCAGAGCAATTTCGACATCACCGGCCAGTCTGGGATTCCGGGCGCTCTTAGCGGACTCCTTCAAAGCTTCTCAGCCCTGAGCGTTTCTCCCAACGATGCGACCTCGCGCAATTCAGTAATTACGAATGCACAGAAGGTCGTGAACGCATTCCATCAAAGCGATAGAGCCCTCGCGCAGGCTTCAGCGGATACGGACCAGCAGTTGCAGTCGACCGTCGGACAGATCAACAATCTTGCGGGCAAGCTGCAGCAATACAACGTCGAGCGGCATCGCAATTCATCGCCCGACGCCGGTCTAGATGCCAAAGTCCAAAGCACGCTGGAAGATTTATCGCAGCTTGCCGATATTTCGAGCAGCGTAGCTCCGGACGGGACGACGACCGTGTTGTTGGGTGGTCAAACACCCCTCGTTCTGGGCTCCATCAGCTATTCGGTGAAGGCCGGCCTCGCGCCGCCCGGCGGCTCGCCTCCGCTCTATCCCGGCGGTACGCCTTCCATCCAACTTCAGGACCAGAACGGCCAGGACATCACTTCGCAAGTCACGCATGGCACGCTCGGGTCTCTTCTACACACCCGCAATACTACGCTTGCCGCTTTGCGCGGCGATGCCACGCAACCCGGCACGTTAAACCGCCTGGCCAAAGCCTTCGCCGATCGGGTAAACGCCATTCTGAACAGCGGACAAATCGCTGGTAATCCGGACCCGCAAGCCGGCGTCGCTCTTTTCACTTACGACGCCACGGACGATACGGCCACCGGGCGCAGCCTTGCCGTGAATCCCGCGATCACCTCCCAAAAAATCGCGGCTATCGACCCGGGGCCGCCTTCTTCAAGCAACGGAATAGCCGTCCGAATCGCCGCTTTGGCGCAGCCGTCCGCCACGGCCGACAAAATCGACAACGTTAGCTTTACCGAGTTCTATGGCGCGATCGCGGGCGGTGTCGGCCAACAGTTGTCGGATGCTCGCGACCAGCACGATTTACAAACGAATCTCGTCGCTCAAGCCCGCAGCCTGCGCAGTCAAATATCGGGCGTATCGCTCGATCAGGAAGCGGTGCGCCTGGTCGAATTTCAGAGGGCCTACCAGGCGACCGCGCATATGGTTACGATCCTCGATCAACTAACTCAGGCCACCGTGGACATGATTAAATGAGTTCGACTGTCAATCCCTCGGGCGAGCAGTTTCTGGCCGATCTTTCGCGCGTGCAAGCTACGTTCGCCCGGGCCCAGCGGCAGATCACATCGGGTCTCCGGGTGTCCGAAGCGGCCGACGCGCCAGACCAGATTGGCGCGTTGCTGCAACTGCAAGCCAACCTTGGCCGCAACACTCAGATCAAAAGCAACCTTGGCCTAGTAAAAACCGACGCCGACACCGCGGAACAGACTGTCGGGCAAGCCATTCAACTCGCCGATCAGGCAACCGCTTTTGGCACGCAGGGCGGCAGCTCGACGCAAACCGCGGCTACCAGGCTGGAGCTGGCTCAACAAGTTCAGGGTATTCAACAGCAACTCGTCGCGCTCACCCAGGCAAATGTACAAGGCCGATTTATCTTCGGCGGGGACGCGGATCAAGTTCCCCCCTATCAACTGGATCTGACCAGTCCGAACGGCGTAATCCGGACGGGCCAAACGAGCGCAACCAGGCAGATCGAAGATCCAGCCGGGGGCACTTTCATCGTGGCCAAGACAGCCCAGGATTTGTTCGATCACCGAAACTCCGACGACACGTTCGCCTCCGATAACCTGTTCGCCGGCCTAAACGATCTGCGCGTGGCTTTAACCGCCAATAATCCGGGTGGAATCCAGACTGCCATCACGGAACTGCGCCAAGCAAGCAATTACGTGAACACCCAGCAGGCTTTCTACGGAGGAGTTCAGAATCGGATTGCGGCCGCCACGGCGTTCGCCGGCCAGAACGAAATTTCGCTCAGAACCCAGCTTTCGGCCGGCCGCGACGCGGACATTACCGCGGCCGCCCTTGATTTAACGAGCAGCCAGACGCAACTGCAAGCGGCGTTCGCGGCCCGCGCCAAAACGCCGAAAACCAGTTTGTTCGATTTCCTTGGATAAAATTCAAGCTACCGGCACATACTGTCTGAGGTAGCGGTGCGCCATGCGGAATCCGGTCTTGAAGTCCTCGGTGAAATCGGCGCCCCGGTTAGGCGAACCGTAGAGCGGATCTTCGTGTTCGATGTTCATTGCGCCTTCAAAATGCGCGTCCATCAAGACGGTAAAAAACGCGGCCCAATCGATCGAACCCAATCCCGGCAAACGGTATCGCCACCACCTTGCGCCATCCACCGGATTGATGCCGCCTTTCCGCAGAATGGGCCATCGGATCTCGGTGTCTTTTAAGTGGACGTCGTAGATCCGGTTTACATAATCGCGCGTGACCTGAATCGGATCCATCATCTGCCACACGAAATGCGATGGATCGATCTGAAGTCCGACATACGGGGAGCTTCCAAAGGCCTTGAACAGCGCATCGTATCCCACTGGGCTGGTTGCGACGTTCGGACCCATCGGATACGGCTCCCACAAGATCCGGACGTGGTTCTTCTCGCACGCCGGAAAATACTTCTCCGTGTACACGCGAACGATCTCGTCAACCTGTTCTTCCAAAGGTCTTCCCGGAATGCTTCCCGAAGCCGATTGCACGAAGGGGACGCCCAATTTTCCGGCCGTTTCGATCACTTTCATAAAGTAAGCGTTGTCCCGCGCGCGAACGGCGGGATCGGGCGCGATGTGATTCTGCGTGCTCCCCAGCACCGAAGCGTAAAGGCCGGCTTGCTGAATGCCCGCTTTGATTTTTTCGATTTGATCGCCGGTCAGCAGGGTTGGATCGAGGGTGCTCTTGGGCCGCGCGGCCAAAGCCAAGCTGCCGAATCCCTCTTCTCTAGCGAACGCTAGATTCGCCTCCGAGTAGTTCCCGAGAACGCCGAGCTTGGGCTTCCATTCCTTGGGCGCGGATCGCGCGACCTGAGCGGAAGCCGGTGCGGCCAGCGCCGTCACGGCAAGCATGTTGCGCCGGGTCCAGTTCACGGTGGGAATGTTAGCACAACCGCCTTCTATGTTCCGCGCCGGTTTCCATAAAGATCGACATGCAGTCTCGGGCCATAGCGAAATTGCCGTTGTTTGCAGAGTTCCGCCAACCACACGCTCCTCTCCGCGAGCACGGCGGGATCGACGCCTTCCGGCATCAGAATCGTTTTATGGGGGGCGGCGCCTAGGCGGGTTGCTAAGTCAGCCGCTTCCTCGACATCGCCAGGCTCCGCAATGACAAATTTCAGTTGGTAATCGAAGTTCGAAATCAAGCGTTGGAGGACGTCGAATTGCACGCGCAAACGCTCGTGTTGCATTCGGAATTGGCCCGGCGGGGTCGAATTCGCCAGCTTCGGGCTAATGCTCATCAAATCGCACGCGACATCCGCAAACACGGTGCCGGCGGTCTCGATGGTCACGTGCATGTCCTGGTCCCGTAATCGTCGCGTGAGATCCACAATTCCAGGGGCGATCATCGGCTCACCGCCCGTGACTACGGCGTAACGCACGGGAGACGGCGCCGAAAACTGCGATACGCGTCCAAGAATTGCTTCGACCGGCATCTCCTCGCCTTCCGGGTTCCAGGATGCGTACGGCGTATCGCACCACACGCAGCGCAAGTTGCATCCGCTGGTGCGCACGAATACCGATGGCACGCCCGCGAGCGAACCCTCGCCTTGGATCGAGTAGAAGATCTCGGAAATTTTCACGCGATTCGGCTGGCGGCGGGATCGTCCACGCCGGCTTCCTGGAAACCTTTTTGGCGCAGCACGCACGCATCGCATTCGCCACAAGGGCGGCCGTCGGGGCCAGGATCGTAGCAGCTATGGGTCAAGCCGAAATCCAGGTTCAGTTCGCGCCCGAGTTTCACAATTTGAGATTTCGTGAGGTCGATCAACGGAGCGTGAATCCGCAAACTCGTGCGCCCTTCGACGGCCGATCTCGTGGCAAGATTCGCCATCCGCTCAAACGCCGCGATGTACTCCGGACGGCAATCCGGATAGCCCGAGTAATCGAGCGCATTCACTCCGAGGAAGATGTGCGACGATTCAAGCACCTCCGCCCAGGCGAGCGCGATCGAGAGAAAAACCGTGTTGCGCGCGGGCACGTAGGTCACGGGAATGTTCCGGCCCATGCCCTCCGCCGAGCGCCCTTTCGGCACGTCGATGTCATCCGTCAGCGCCGATTGCCCGAACATGCGTAAATCGATGTTGACGACGCGGTGCTCAACCGCATGAAGACGATTCGCGACGCGGGCTGCCGCTTGAAGCTCAATCCGATGGCGCTGGCCATAGTCGAAAGAGAGCGCGTGGCAGGAGTAGCCTTCGCGAATGGCCAAAGCGAGACAGGTAGCCGAATCGAGGCCGCCGCTCAGGAGGCAAACGGCTTTCATTCCGTTGGGGAACCGCATGAGCGTGAACTTAAATTATAACTTGCGCGCGACTTGCCGCAGTATAATGAGCATCGTTTTCATTCGCCAAATAAGAAGGTTACTGTCATGACAAGGTTAGAAAAGAAAATGGTCTGGCTGTCCGCGTCCGTATGTCTGGTACTCGGTGTTGCCACAACCACGGCCCAATCGCCGAAACCAAAGCGTATCAATCGAGCAATCGAGCTGTTAGCCGCGGGCCAGCCAATCTACTACACCGGATCGCACTCCGGGACCGTAGGGACTTTCGAGCAAGGCGTGAAAGATGCCCAGACCTACGCCGACTACATCAGCTACGACATGGAGCACGCTCCGTTCGATGTCAAAGGTCTTTCCGAA
>JALYXS010000621.1 GCA_030946965.1 Acidobacteriota bacterium | reverse complement strand
TGCTTACTATCACTATATCCATTACACTTCGCGAACTTCGCCTTACGGGCCCGTTCCGGAAAAATTCGACCTGAGCGGGCTTCCGAATAAGACGCTTACGTTTTTTGTCTCCGACGCCGGGCCGGTTCAGTATTCCCAGAATGACAGTTTTCCATCGGTTTTAGGTCAACTTCGCCAGGCGGCGCAGGCTTGGAACGCCGTCGATACATCCGACTTGCGGGTTGCCTTCGGCGGTCTTTATACGACCGGAACGCCGCAGGCAAGTCCTGGCGCGGAAGTCGTATTTGAAGATTTGGCGCCAGGCATATTAGGCTTCGGAGGGCCCACGGCGCGCAGCGCTTTCAACGGGACGTTTGTCCCGGTGACGCGC
Organism: Acidobacteriota bacterium; assembly: GCA_030946965.1. Taxonomy (GTDB): domain Bacteria; phylum Acidobacteriota; class Terriglobia; order Bryobacterales; family Bryobacteraceae; genus JALYXS01. The sequence goes on along the minus strand of JALYXS010000621.1, from coordinate 4,956 downwards.
GCCGTGGTGCATTTAAGCCGCGATCTCACCCGGCTTCCAGGACCGAACTACACCGGCAATTTCTTTCTGGTCGCGGTTCACGAGATGGGTCACGCTCTGGGATTGCAGCATACGTTCACGTCAAGCGTAATGTCGACTTATCCCACGCGGGCCACGTCGCTCACCCATCCCCTGGACGCGGACGATATCGCGGGAATCTCCGTTCTGTATCCGGGGGCAAAATTTGCGGGGCAGACGGGCAGCATCACGGGACGAATTACGGCAAGTGGGCAGGGTCTTCACATGGCGTCCGTCGTGGCGATCGCCAGCGGCCGTCCAGCGATCAGCACTTTGACGAATCCGGATGGGACTTTTCGAATCGATGGCATTCCGCCGGCACAATATTTTGTGTACGCGCACGCGTTGCCTCCGAGCGCCGACATTAGATCTCCCCTAGACCCCGACGGTCGTCCGATCGATCCGGACGGGCCGTTTGACACGACGTTTTCACCCGGCACGACCGATGCCTCCCAAGCCGCTCCCGTATCGGTCAGCTCCGGCGCCGTTGCGGATATCGGGAATCTCTCCGTACGTCCGCGCAATTCCGTTCCCATCTACGCCGTTTCCACGTATAGCTATTTCAATCAGAATACGATTGCCGTGAAGCCCGGCTATTTGGATCTGACGCAGGGAGGTGGAACTCTGGTAGCGCAGGGCACGGGCTTCGGAGTGAATGGCAGAAGCACTCCGGGACTGAACGTGCAGATTCTGGGCGGCTCCGCTTATCTGCCGAACGGAATCCGTCCTTATACCGCGGATGGGAACACCTATCTGGCGCTGGATGTGCGGGTGGCGCTCGGTGTCACTCCCGGCCCGCAGCATCTTATTTTTTCGCAACCGGATTACGTCTACGTTCTGCCATCGGGATTGAACCTCGTTCAGAAGCAGCCGCCGGCGGTTTCGAGCGTTGCATCGAATGGCGATGGAACCGTGACGGTTACGGGAACGAACTTCGCGTCCGATAGCCAAATTTATTTCGACGGGCTGCCCGCTTCCATAAGCACGATGGACATTGCTAACGGTCGCGCGGTGGTGACGCCGCCCCCCGGAGCGAGCGGCCAGCATTCCGCGGTGACGGTTTTCAACACGGACGGGCAGAACTCGCTATTCCTTCAGGTTAATGCGCCTCCCAGCTTCATCTACGACTCGACCGGCCCGCAATCGATTGTGCTGAATCCGTCGTCGCTCCCCGCCGGGAGTGAAGCTGTAATCGATATCGCCGGCGTGAATACACGTTTTGCCGCCGGCCAGGCGATTGCCGGTTTCGGATCGGACGACGTGTTCGTCCGGCGCGTGTTTGTACTGAGTCCGACGCACCTGTTAGTGGATGTTTCGATCGCTCCGAACGCGGCGCAGGTTTCGACGGAAGCGAGCGTGATTTCGGGTTTCCAGGTCACGTCGCTACCGCTCGGCTTCCAGATTTCGGCGCCGAACCTGGGTGTGCCTTCGGCGATTCCGGTGCTCGTGAATGCGGCCACGGGACAGGGACCGGCAGGTCCGGGCGCGGTGGTCAGCCTCGCCGGCCAGAATTTGCTGGCAGGTAATGGGCTGATTCCATCCGTAACGTTGAACGATCAGACAGTCGTGGTTTCGTTCGTTTCAACCAATCAAATCAATTTCCAGATTCCCGCCGGATTTCCGGTTGGGCCTGCGTTGCTGAAAGTTAATAATGGGGCGAACGTCAGCCTGCCGGTCGCGGTTAATATCGACCCGGCACAATAGTATAATCCTCGTCTATGGATAATGTGGAAGCGCCACGACGGGGATTTCTTCGCCGTCTTGCCGGCATGGCAGGGGTCACGGCCGCTGCCGGCGCGGCTCCAGCGCAAGCGCAAGACCAGGGCAATCAGGGGGACTACCGGTTTCTCGCGCGATACGCGCGCGCCCAGAACTACAAATCTCTGAAGCAATCCAGTTTCGACCGTACCGGCGGCAATGCCGACCGCTGGCCTATCGCCGCCGGAGCCACGCAGGAAGTCTTCAATTCAGCCGGGCCGGGCGTGATCACGCACATCTGGTTCACCATCGCGTCGCCGAGCGTCAATCATTTGAAAGAAATTATCATCCGCATGTATTGGGACGGCAATGCGAAGCCCAGCGTGGAAGTGCCGGTGGGGGATTTCTTCGGCTTGAATCTCGGCCAGTACGTCGTCTATCAATCGGAATTTCTCAATTGCTCCTCGATCAAAGCGCTGAATTGCTATTTTTCGATGCCGTTCCGCAAGTCGGCGCGCATTACGGCCACGAACGAGGGCAGCCAGAACGCCGGCGCTTTTTACTCGAACATCGATTATCAACTGGTTCCCTCGCTTCCCGCGGACGCGCTTTACTTTCATGCGCAATACCGTCAGGCCACGCCCAATCAAGCTGTAAAATTTCCGGCCGGCGATAAAGAGTTGAATCCGAACGGCGAGCGCAATTACGTGTATGTCGAGACCCGCGGGCGCGGCCATATGATGGGCGTGACGCTTGGCGTTCTTCAAAATGCGGAGCGATGGTGGGGCGAAGGCGACGACATGATCTTCATCGACGACGAAAAAAAGCCCGCAATCACCGGCACCGGTTCCGAGGATTATTTTTGCGGCGCGTGGGATTTCGGCGGGCGCGATGGCGCCGTGCCGTTCGCGCACCTCTACAATGGCGCGCAGCTTATGGCTTCCGCCGAACGCACAGGGGGACGTTATTGCTTGTACCGGTGGCATGCGGATAACCCCGTTACCTTCACGAAGTATCTTAAGCACACCATGGAGCACGGCCATGCCGACGACCGCGCCGACAATTTTTATTCCGTGTGTTATTGGTATCAGTCCGAACCGTACACGGACTTCCCCACGCTGCCCTCGATGGCGGAACGCATTCCGGTCTTGAAGTTAACTTGAGCGATTAATAAAAGAACGAGCGGAGGGTGGGAAACGCGAGAAGCTTCTTTTTCATCTTGGGAAGCGGGTTAATCGAACCGGTCAATATGACTGTATTGACCCGTTGAGAATAGCAGACCTGCAAGGTTAGTCAAGAAATCCCGCCGGGGAGCGGGATGGAAATTTCACTGTATTGACCGGTTGGAGAATTCCGCACGTATGAAAGCCGAAATTCATCGCAATCGGTGCAACGTTTATCATATTCGCTTATGCTGATTGATTGCACCCACTGCCAGGCGCGTGTGAATGCGGAAGTGCTGAAGTGTGCTGGCTATCATAATTCGGATATTTGGCCGGACTCGTATCAGCTTGCCTTGCTTCGTTGCCCGGAATGCGAGCACCTTTTGGTCGGGGAACGATCTCTGCTACAGCCAGCCGAAACTGATGCGTATGGGCATGAGATCGAAGCAGAGGAATGGGGCAATGCCTCGCGTGTGTGGCCCGAGCCGGTTTCTCAGCTTCTGGCAATGTCCATCCCGGAGACTATTCGGACGTGTCTGCTCGAAGCCCGCAAGTGCCTCCACGCTACGGCGTATACGGCGTGCGTCGCCATGAGTGGCCGCGCCGTTGAGGCGATGTGCAAACACTTCTCTACTAAAAAAGAAACACTGTTTGAGGGACTGAAGGAATTGCATGATCGGGGCATTATCGATGCACGTCTGTATGGATGGGGTGATGAGTTGCGGAAGCATCGAAATCTAGCCGCCCACGCCACCGATGCAAAGTTCACTTCAACGGACGCCAAAGACCTTTACGATTTCTCGACGGCTATTTGCGAATACGTTTTCGTGCTCACCGAAAAATTCGAGGATTTCAAGAAGAGGCAGGCAAAGAAGCTAGCACCCCAGGGTCAGCCAGCATGAGCGCGTAGTATTGCGGCGCTTTTTGACTTTCGGCTTTCTGAAGACCATAGATAACAGATCTTATCTATGCTCGTCACACACGGGCAGTATACCGTCCCCACAGCCCTCGTCAAGCCCGCTATTGTGTCCTGTATGGCCAACCCCGAACACGTCGCCATCCTCCAACAGGGCGTCTCCGCTTGGAATCTCTGGCGAATGCAACAACCTGCCGAGAAGCCGGATTTCCAAGGGGCAAATCTCGAAACATGGACCTCACTGGTGTGGATCTAAGGAATGCAAATCTTGAAGAGGCTAATCTTCGAGGTTCGGATCTGGCTTGGCCGCTCTTCGTCGAAGATGATGCTACGGGGCAGCGTGAAAGATTGCCGTCGGCAAAAAATATTTGGGAACGTAAGCGCCGGAATCACTTTCGATAGATCAGTCATGACCGATCTACGGGGTGCGGATCTGTTTGAGGCAAATCTCAATAACGCTGCGCTTTGCGGTGTTGACTTAACAGGTGCGAATCTCACCTTCGCTAGCTAGGTTTGAATCAAACAAATTTTTCAGGAGCGCGAACCGGACGAACAATTTTCGGATGCGTCAATCTGCAACGTGCGGTCGGATTAACAGAAATTCACCACAACGGTCCACCCGTAATCGGAATTGACACGATCTACCAATCAAAAGGGGAGATTCCTGAAGCCTTCCTTCGCGGGGCCGGTGTGCCCGATCAGTTCATCACGTACGCCCGGTCGCTTGTGGGAGAGGCGATTGAATTCTATTCCTGCTTCATTAGCTACTCCACCAACGATGAAGATTTCGCCGACCGGCTGCACGCGGACATGCAGAGCAGAGGAGTGCGGTGTTGGTTCGCGCCCCACAACGTTCAGGGCGGGTGGAACGCCGGGTTTCCGAAATTACCGTTGACTCGGGTTCCCTAGCAGGAGAACAATTTTTAGTTCGTAGCGATTGGGTCAAGGGCAGCCTACAAATCAAAACGGCGCCCATCGGCGAGAACGTAGAGAGCGATTTTTCACCAGTAATGCTGGGCCGCGAACAGTGTCGTTCCGGCCCTAAAACTATTTAGTAGCGGTTGCGTCCGCCGCCGCCGCCGCTTCCACCGCTGCGGTTACCCCCGCCGCCCCCGCCACCGC
>JALYXS010000593.1 GCA_030946965.1 Acidobacteriota bacterium | reverse complement strand
TTCGCATGCAAGATTGGAAAAGCATCGCCTGCGCCAAACGGCTCGGCATCCCCGAAGAGCAACTTGATCTCATCGTCGCGGTTTTAGAAGCGCTCGATGCGTCATTTCGCCCTTTGGTCGCTACTATCCCAGGCAACGTCGAGCCGTCGATTATTCTTTCCGAGCCGGCGGTTCTCGGCCATTGACCATCCTTGAAGCGGCGGCGCAGCTTCGCGCCAAAAAAATCTCTTCCGTGGAATTAGTTTCGGATGCGCTCTCGCAAATTGCGAAACTGAATCCCAAGCTAAACGCGTTCATTACCGTTCTAGACGAACGCAGCCGCGAGCATGCGCGCAAAGCCGACGGCGATTTCGCGCGCGGGATCGATCGGGGTCCGCTGCAGGGCATCCCTGTCGCGCTGAAAGACGTGTTCTCGACGAAAGGCGTGCGTACCACGTGCGGTTCGAAAATCTTCGAGCATAACGTGCCGGATCGCGATTCGGCCGTGGCGGAAAAGCTGCACGAGGCGGGTTCGATTCTGATCGGCAAGACCGGCTTGCATGAGTTTGCCTACGGCGTAACGTCCAACAATCCGCACTTTGGCGCGATACGGAATCCACGCAATCCCGACCGGATACCCGGCGGCTCGAGCGGCGGATCGGGCGCGGCAGTCGCGGCCGGCATGGCGTTTATGGCAATGGGCAGCGACACGGGAGGGTCCATTCGCATTCCCGCGGCGTATTGCGGAACCGTTGGCCTGAAACCGACGTCGGGACGCATCAGCCGCCATGGCGTGATGCCGCTCGATTTCAGCTTGGACCACATGGGGCCGCTTACTCGCTCCGTGCGCGACGCCGCCGCGACCATAGACGCCCTCGCCGGTTATGACTGCCGCGACGACACGTCGTCTACGAGGCCGGTTGAAAACTACGTCCCGGCGGAAGGCTGTTCCATTCGAGGGCTGCGCATCGGATGGCCCGAAAACTACTATTTCGAACGCGTCGATTCTTGCGTAAAAACGGCGGTGGAGCGGATGGGCTCTTTGGCCGAGTCGCTGGGCGCGGCGATTATTCCGGTGCGCGTGCCGGATATTTCCGCCATCAATACCGTTGGGCGCGTGATTCTGATGAGCGAGGCATCCGCCTTCTTCGATACGCTCGGCGCAAACCGCGATCAGTTCGGAGCCGACGTGCTATCGCTCTACGATCAAGGCCGCCTGCTTGCCGCAACCGATTACGTGAACGCGCAACGGCTGCGCCGCATGATGCAGCGCGAGTTCGCGAAGTTGTGGGACGGGATCGATTGCCTGTTTACCCCGACGGTGCCGATGGGCGCGCCTCCCATCGGAGCGCTCACGGTGGAGATCGAAGGGAAGACGGAAGACACCCGGTTAGCCACGACGCGCTTTGTGCGGGCCATCAATGTTCTGGGATTGCCTGCATTATCTATTCCTTGCGGAATTACGGACGAGCACATGCCGATCGGGTTGCAGATCGTTGGCAAGCCATTTGCCGAGGCGGAAATCTTGCGGATTGGCGCCGCGCTCGAAGACGCTACGTAGCACTTGTGGCGCGGGCACTCGTGCCCCCGCGCCACATCGCGTTTGCTACCGTAGCGGTATCCATGTCATCCGAAGCGGCAACTCCGCTGATGCGGCAGTACAACGCCGTTAAGCAGCAGGTTTCGAACGCGCTTCTTCTATTCCGGGTCGGCGACTTCTACGAACTGTTTTACGAAGACGCCGTCACGGCCGCGCGCGAACTCGAGATCACCCTCACGTCGCGAAATAAAGAGCACGGCGCCGCCGTCCCTATGTGCGGAGTTCCTTTCCACGCGGCGGAAGGCTACATCGCGCGGTTGATCCAGAAGGGCTACCGTGTTGCGATTTGCGACCAGATGGAAGAGGCGTCCGCCGCGAAAAAACTCGTTCGGCGCGAAGTCACGCGCATCGTCACGCCTGGCACGGCAACCGATGCACATCTTCTCCGCTCGCACGAAAATAATTATCTGGCGGCGGTGGCGCGTGGCGGTTCGGGAAACGGCGCCCGCAGCGGAGTGGCTCACGTCGATATCTCGACCGGCGAATTCCGCGTAACGGAAGTGGATTCGGGCGAGGTAGCGAACTTGCTCGAAACGCTCGGCGTTCGCGAGGTGCTGGTTCCCGCCGAGCTGCCGCTGCTGATTTCACAAGATCCCTCGCACCGCCGTTATGTATCGACCGAACTCGACGATTGGATATTCAGCCACGATTATGCCGACCGCACGCTTCGGGATCACTTCCAATTACTATCGCTCGACGGGTGCGGGTTGGGTGGACGGCCGGCGGCAGTGTCCGCCGCGGGAGCCGTGTTGCACTATCTGCGCGATACGCAGCGAGCGGCGCTCGAACACCTGGATCGCCCAGCGCATTACGACCGGTCGGATTGCATGTCGCTCGACGCGGTCACGATACGCAATCTGGAACTGGTGGAACCCGTCTTCGCCGAGGGCGCAACGCTGTTGAGCGTTCTCGACCAGACCGCGACCGGGATGGGCGGCCGGCTCCTGCGCCACCGCCTTCTGCGTCCATCGCTCGAAGCCGCCGAAGTGGAGGCGCGGTTGGATGCGGTCGCGGATTTGCTTCGCGAGACGATCGTTCGCGCGGACACGCGGAAACAGCTTACCGGAATCCTGGATCTGGAACGTCTGCTCGCCAAAATCACTATCGGCAGTGCCGGTCCGCGCGAACTGCTTGCGTTGGGGAAGTCCCTCGATCAGATTCCGCGCGTGATAGAGGCATGCACTCCCGCGCTGGAGCGGCTTTCTACCCGCGCGACGGAAATCCTCTCAAGGCTTGACGGCATCCCGGAGCTTAGGCAGAGGATTCTCGAAACCGTCTCCGACACTCCTCCGCTGAATTTTGCGGACGGAGGCGTGATCCGCGCCGGCAATAATGCCGAGCTCGACGAGCTGCGCGACCTCCGGCAGAATGGGCGTACCTACATCGCCCAGATTGAAGCTCGCGAACGCGCCCGCACGGGCATTCAATCGTTGAAGGTGCGGTTCAACAATGTCTTTGGCTTCTATATCGAGATCACCAAAGCGAACCAGCATCTCGCGCCCGCGGATTACGAACGCAAACAGACTCTCGTAAACGCCGAGCGGTTCACTACTCCCGAGCTGAAAGAATACGAGCGAAAAATTTTGGACGCCGAGGATAAGATCCTAACGCTGGAGAAAGAAATCTTTGCCGCCGTCCGGCAATTCGCCGCGGATCACGCGCGGCGCATTCGGGCCACGGCCGCCGCTATCGCGGAAATGGATGTCACGGCCACTCTGGCCCAAGTGGCCGCCGAAAACCGCTATACGCGTCCGAAGTTTTCGGAGGACGGCGAGATGCGGATCATGGCGGGACGTCATCCGGTGATCGAGAAACTCGCGGGCGAAGAGGCCGGGCGCTTCATCCCAAACGACCTGTACTTAAATTCCGGCGCGGATCTCATCGCGGTGATCACCGGCCCGAATATGGGCGGCAAATCGACCTATCTGCGGCAAGCTGCGTTGATTGCGCTGCTGGCGCAGATGGGATCGTTCGTTCCGGCCGGCGCGGCCACGCTTCCATGGATCGATCGGATCTTCACGCGCATCGGCGCGTCGGATAATCTCGCGCGCGGCCGGTCCACCTTCATGGTGGAAATGACCGAGACGGCGGTGATTCTCAACACTGCGACGCCGCGCAGCTTTATCGTGCTCGACGAAATCGGCCGCGGTACCGCCACCTATGACGGCCTGGCGCTCGCCTGGGCGGTGGTCGAGCACATCCACCGGCACACGCGCGCAAAGACGCTGTTCGCGACGCATTATCACGAGCTCACCGAACTTGCCGAACAGTTGGACGGCGTGCGAAACCTGCGCGTAACGGTTAAAGAGGCCGGGGATCGAATTATTTTTCTCCGAAGAGTGGAGCCGGGAAAGGCGGACCGCAGTTACGGAATCGAAGTCGCGCGACTGGCCGGCTTGCCCTTGGCGTTAATTGAGCGGGCAAGGGAAGTATTGAAGTTTCACGAGAACACGGAGCACGCCGTTAGCGAAGGATTGGCGCCCAGGGACCGGCCCGTGCAGATTCGGCTATTCGAACCTTCTCCGCATGAGCTAATTGAAAAAATCCGGGGTCTCAAGCTTGATGAATTGCGGCCGATTGAAGCCCTGCAACTGCTGCATGAGTTGCAGCGAGAGGTTACTTGATGCCCCATAGGCCGTCGCGCGTGACAGGCATTATGAGCGGTACGTCGCTCGACGGAATTGACGTCGCCATCGTCGATCTTCGCGGCTCGAAAGTCGAGACCGTCGCGCACGGCACTGCTCCCTATTCGACCGCCATGCGGCAGGAGATCCTTGCGGTCACTAATACGACGACCACTACCGCGCGAATCTCCGAAGTGAACTTCCAACTCGGCGAATTATACGCCAAGGCTGTGATCGCCACGTGCAAGCGCCATAAGATTCCGCTCGATTCGATCTCGCTTATCGGTTGCCACGGCCAAACCATCTATCACGGCAACGGCAACACGCTCCAGATCGGTGAAGCGGCAGTGATAGCGGAGCGCACCGGCATTACTGTCGTATCGGATTTCCGCGCGCGCGATATCGCCGCGGGCGGCCAAGGCGCGCCGCTTGTGCCCTTTATGGATTACCGGTTATTCCGTCATCCGAAGCGCGCGCGAATTGCACTCAACATCGGAGGCATCGCCAACCTGACCGCGATTCCAGCCGGCGCCCGGCCAGAGGATGTGATTGCATTCGATACCGGTCCCGGCAACATGGTGATGGACGCCCTTGTGGCAGAGCACACCGGTGGCAAAAGGAACTTCGATCGGAATGGCGCGATTGCGGCGAGCGCTCCCATAAATCGCGTCTTATTGGACGAATTGCTGCAGGATCGGTACTACCGCCAGAAGCCTCCCAAAAGTACTGGGCGGGAAAAATATGGCGAGGAATTCATCGCGCGATTGAAGCAAACCAAGCTCCCGTTGCCCGAGTTAATTGCGACAGCCACCGCACTTACGGCGGCGTCCATCGCGCTTGGCATCGATCGCTTCGTCCGCTTCGTCCCGAATCGGATGGAACCCCGCGATTTGATACTTTCCGGCGGCGGCGCCCATAATCGCCGGCTCATCGCCAACCTGCACGCGTTCTTGCCAGATCTTAAATTCGCCACAACGCAGGATTTCGGAATCAATGTGGATGCCAAGGAGGCGATCGCGTTCGCAATCCTGGCGTACGAAACATTTGAGCGCAAGCCGGGCAACTTGCCTAGCGCGACGGGCGCGCGCCGTCCGGTAATCCTCGGAAAAATTACCGTCGCATAAAATGGTGTTTAACGGGTTTCGCGCATGAAGGGCTTCCTTACACATCTCGCGTTGTTCTTCGCCTCACTCGGCGGATTTGGACTGTTGTTGCTCGGCATTCTCGATTCATCCTTCCTGTTTATGCCCTTGGGAAACGATCTGCTGGTGGTTGCCTTGACCGCTCAGAACCATGGACGAATGCCCTATTACGCGTTCATGGCGACAGTCGGTTCCGTGTTGGGATGCTTCATAACCGATTGGATCAGCCGCAAGGGCGGACAGAAGGGCCTCGAAGGCCGGGTGAACCGCCGCACGCTTCAATTCGTGGAGAAGAAGGTTAAGAAGAAAGCCGGACCGGCGCTCGCAATAGCCGCGTTGATGCCTCCGCCATTTCCGTTCACTCCCTTCGTCATCGTGTTAGCCGCGCTCCAGTACAACAAGGGAAAGCTGCTGGGCATTATTGCGGGATCGCGCGCGATACGGTTTGCCGCCGAGGGCTTCCTCGCAATTTATTTTGGCAAGAGCATTTTGCGGATGGCACAAAAACCGATGGTGCAGTGGACGATCATCGGCCTCGTAATCGTGTCGGTAGGCGGAAGTGCCTATTCGATTTATAACTGGGTCCAAAGAAGCCGGAAGCGTTCGGATAAGGGGAAGGAAGCGGCTCCCGAAAGAGTTTCCGATCCATCCAGAGCGTAATCTCTCCTCTATGGCGCGGTCCGCGACAGTTGCGATATGAACGCTTCCGATTGCATAAATAAATCGGCGGCTTGCCGCGGGGCGCCTGCCGAGGCGGCTTTATTCCTGTCGACAATCGTTGCGTAAAACTAAAATTTCCCACGTGCTCTCGGATGAGGAACACAACGGGGATGATCTAGGAAGGTCTGCCGGCGTCTTCAGCGAACGTGAAGTGAGCCCGCCTTCTCCCCGCCACTAAACGCACTGCGGATCGGTTTTTATACTTGGCCACTCCACCTCTACGGGCCTAGATGTCATAAAAACAACACAACTTGCGATCAGCAGGCACCAGGTTGGGAAGATTCTTCCGGCGGACCAAAACAGGATGCGCGGAATTTCTAGAACCCCCACGAACAGAACCGGATATAGGCAGAGGCCAACAGGGTGCTTCCGGTTGAAAAGCTGGTAGACAAAACCGCAAAGCAGACCGGCCAGTAGCCAGTACAATAATCCACCCGCCAACCCATAGTCGATGATTGGAAGCAATATACCGTCGGCATTGTTGAATTCCGGATTTGCCCCGCTTGCGAGCAAGTTAATGTAAGCACCCGAATCGAGTGCCTTTGGGAAGATCGACTGCACCAGATCGTTCAGGAAGGGGAACTTATAAAGAAAGTCCAAGCTGAAGACCGGCGCTCCAAGAGGGACGAGCCGCTCCATCAAATAGGCTCCGTTATTGAGAGCGGTCACATAATAACCAAGCAATCGTAAGGCGGAGAACTCTACCAGATTCATTCCTTTCACTGAATAAAAACTGGCCCACGACCGCGTATATTCAGAAATTGTAAAAAAACAAAAAAGAACCGATGGACCAATAGCGGGAGCAAACCTGATCAATCTCTGAACCGTTGCCTTTCCGCGAGGAAGCTCAAGATAAACCAGCCGGAGACACAACACCGCAAACGGCACGACTAACTCGATGACCGCTAGCCTTTCCATATTCAAGTATGCCCGTAGGATCGCCAATAGAAGAACGGCCAAACAGCGCTTTCGCACAAGCCGCCAACCCTGCGCCGTCCCTATCAGAAATCCGAGGACAATCACGGCGACGTCGAAATTTGCGAGCGAAGTGGCGCCGGGAAGCGTGATCAGATAATGGTTCTTGATCGTTTCGAGCGCATTATTCCGGCCCGTAATCGCCTGCACGAGAATCGGCGCGTTAAGACCGAGCTTTATCGCCGAACCAATCCAGATCAAGTAGCCAGTCAAACATAAGTAGAAGCCAGCGCGGAACAGTTGGATAGCCGCGCGCCAGGGAATTTTGTTACGCCAGTCCCGATCTTCGATGGCCTTTTGACCGTATGGCTGCGTATTTCCTATCAAGGTCCCGAAGAGAAAAACTAGAATGGAAAGTAACGCGAACTGCAGTGGCACGCCGCCGAAGTAGCGAGGCATTCTCCAGTATTCCAGGTAGGACGACTCTGGAATCAAGTACGCTGCCGTTGCAACCAAGCCCGTGATGGCGAATACCGCGAGACCGGGATGAAGCCACCAGATGGTTCGCGATTCACTCATTTGCCGTCGCTCAAGTCTAAAGCTTACGCGGTAACTCGTGGGTAGACAAGGAATCGCCCGTTCTGTCAGTACCGGTACTTAAATGTTTGGCTCGTCAGAAGAAATCGTGGGTTGATTCCGGCTCGGGCAGCTTGCCAAGTGAGTGATAGAGGGCGAGTTCGAGGACACGGAATGTTCGAAAGCCATTGGATTTTCTCATGGT
>JALYXS010000574.1 GCA_030946965.1 Acidobacteriota bacterium | reverse complement strand
TCCCTGAGGACGGAGATACTCGTGGGCACACTCGCGGACACACTTTGGGCTAGCATCGGAAAATCCTCTTTCGAACGGTCCTTCCGTCCGAATCTTTTTTGTGATTTATGCCAGTCTCTCGGGATTGACCGGCGCACTGATAAAGGCATCTGAAAGACCTTTCAGAACGCGAGCGGCGGCGGATGAAAGAGAGAGGGGGGAATTACGACTAAGTACTGTGTTACCTAGATGAATTCACCTTAGGTCTCTGGTACTGAGCGGACGTGTAGCGAGGAAGAAAAGCGGGGGATGGTTCAAGATGGCTCAAAGCCAATCCCAACTTGAAACATCCGTTCCAATTTGAAACAGGGGAACCCATCCGTTTCCGCTTGACCCTCATTCGAAATTCTGCAAAAGTAGAGTTAGAGGCGAATAAAAAGCGAAAATGACTTCTGCTGTTTTGCGCTCGCAGATCCAATCCGCTCTCCACGACCGCTTCGACGTCCGCTTCTCGATTGATCGCCGGCCTGCCCTCGAAACACTGTCCACGGGGGTTCCCGCCATCGATAACCTGACAGGCGGGGGCGTGCCGCGCGCGGGGCTTACGGAATTGTTTGGCGCGGCGTCCTCGGGCCGGACGAGTTTGTCGATATCGGTTCTGGCGCAGGCTACCGCCGCCCAGGAATATTGCGCGATGATCGACGCGACCGATGCCTTCGATCCCGCTTCGGCGGCCGAATGCGGCGTCGCTCTCGACCGGCTCTTGTGGATCCGCTGCGGCGGAAACGCCGAGCATGCGCTCAAAGCCGCGGACTTGATTTTGCAGGCCGGCGGCTTCGGCCTGGTGATTATGGACCTTGCCGATTGCACGGCCCAAACCGCGCGGCGCATTTCGCTCGCTTCGTGGTTCCGCCTGCGCCATGCCGTCGAGGGCACGCGCACGGCCCTGGTGGTGCTCGAGCGGGAGCTGAATGCAAAATCGTGCTCCACGCTGCAGCTCGAGATGCGCCGGAGCGGAATCGCCTGGTCCGGCCAGGGATTGGGGAAACTCTTGGGTGGCATTTCGGTTGAAGCCGAGAACCGGAAGCACAATCGCGCGCGCACCGCATGTTTCGATCTCGAGCGGTGAGTTTAGGCAGGTTGAAAACATGTTCGCCTGTCTTCACGCACCTGGAAATTTGCCGCTTTTGCTGGAGTGCGCGCAGGCGTTCTCGCCTCAGGTGGAAGAAACCTCGCCCGATACTGTGCTGCTCGATATCGCCGGCCTAGATCATTTGTTCGGGACGCCCCGGCAGATTGCCAAAGCGCTCGCGCGGCGTAACGGCGTGGGCGCGAGCATCGCGATCGCGGCGAATCCCGACGCGGCCATCCACGCGGCTCGCGGTTTTCCGGGCATCACGACGATTCCGCCGGGAAGCGAAGCCGCCGTCCTCGCGCCGCTGCCGCTCAATCTGCTGGGCGGGTCCCCGGATACCGCCGGGATTCTGGATCAATGGGGAATTCGCACCTTCGGCGAACTCGCGGCGCTGCCGGATTTAGGAATCGCGGCCCGGCTCGGCCCCGAAGGGGTTCATCTTCAGAAACTCGCGCGCGGCGAAGGCGACCGGCCGCTCCGTCCGCCGGAAACGCAACTCTGTTTTGAAGAAGAGTTTGAATTGGAGCATCCGGTCGACTTGCTGGAACCGCTCTCTTTCCTGCTCGCGAGGCTCCTCAACGGAATTTGCGCGAGCCTGGAATCGCGCGCGCTAGCGGCCAATCAACTTCGTTTAAGGCTGCAATTGGAAGATGAAACCGGGTATTCGTTGACGCTAAATCTGCCCGTGCCCATGCGCGACGCAAGAGCTTTCGGAAAGCTGCTGCAGTTGAATTTGAGCGCGCATCCGCCACAGTCTCCGGTCACAAAAATCCATTTGGCCGCCGAACCGGTCAAGCCGCGCTTCGAACAGCACGGTTTGTTTCTGCCGTGTTCGCCCGAGCCGGAAAAGATGGAGTTGACGCTTCTGCGCCTCGCCAATCTGGTGGGCGGGAAGAACGCCGGGACGCCAAAACTGCTGGACACGCATCGTCCGGACGCGTTTAGCATGGAGCGATTCGCGGCCATTCAAAAAAAGACGGGAGTTCCATCTGTAACCTGCCCCGCAACGTGCCCCCGAGCCGTATTGCGCCGCTTCCGTCCCCCGAAACATGTACAGGTACGGAACAAGGGCGCTCAACCCCTGTATATATCCGGGCTCTCGTTTCAAGGCGAGGTGATCGCTTGTGCCGGGCCTTGGCGCGTGTCGGGCGATTGGTGGACTTCCGAACCCTGGAATCGCGACGAATGGGACGTCGCTTTGAGCGATGGCGCGTTATACCGGCTGCATCGCGATTTGCAGACGAATCGCTGGTTCGCCGAAGGCATTTACGACTGAAGCGGAATCGATTATCGCTGTGCCCAGTACTTGTCTCGAGCGTGAACAACCGCCCCTTTCCGCGACGACGTCAGGCGAATTTTCCGGAATTCGGAAAGTCTGGTTGGCCTGTCCGACACGTAGCCGATGCTATATTGGCTGCGCAATTCCTCCTGAATTTGCTCGAAAATTTGCTCGATATTCCGCTTCTTAGAAACTTCAAAAAATCCCGCTCCCGTCTCATTGGAACAACGCATTAGGGCTGCCCGGCCATTCGGTCCGCCCATGAAAATTCCATATGCGTTCGCGTCCGAAAACAGGATGGAGTACACCAGCGTGTCGGCGCGTTGAGCCGCATCGATCGAGTCCACGAGCGTAGCCTCGCTTCCGAAATCGACGCCGTCCGAAAGCACGATCAGCGTCTTTCTGCCGCGCTGATTTTTCATCACGTCTTTTGCCGCCATGACTAGCGCGTCGTAAAGCAGCGTGCCGCCTCCGTTTCCTTGCGTTTCGAGTTCGCGCCGCGTGGGAGTGTCGACAAAGGCGAGCGCTTCTCCTAATTGCTTGCGCGAGGACGTGAGGGCCTGCCGCATCCGGATGGTGAGATCGAATTGCGCGATGAAGACCTTGTCTTTGGTTTCCCGAAGGACTTGATCGAGAAAGCGCATGCTGGCGCCGCGCTCCGCATCGAGCACCCGCTGCTGGCTCATGCTCGTATCGACCATCAGTCCCACCGTAAGAGGCAGATCGGACTCGCGCGCGAAATAGCGGATGACCTGGGGACGTCCGTCTTCGAGAACCGAAAAATCGTCTTTCGCCAAGTCGCGAATGAGTCCGCCGTCTCTGCTTCGAACGGTAGCCAGGATGTTGACAACCTTAACGTCTGTCGAGAAGGTGGGCTCTTCCTGGCCGCGTAATACGAATCCGGCGGTGCACAAGGAAAGCGACGCACGGACGAATCGGCGTCGGGAACAGTTACAAAATCCCATCGCGCACATTGTGGAACACGAACTGACGCGGGTCCACGGCCGTCGTTCCCGGCGTGTTCACCAGGACAATTTTGGACGCGACCGGCTCATAAGCGGCTCGCGGCGCGATCGTTCCTTTGGCAACCAGAATTTTCTGGCGCTCCGGATAAATGCCGCAACTAATCAGCTCATGCAATGAATTCGGGCTGGATCGCTCGGCGGTCACAATTAGCAGATTGAGATTGTCGGGCGTCGAGCCTTCCAACTCAATTACGGCGGCGTGGCCCATGTTCCAATACCGCTGTCC
>JALYXS010000542.1 GCA_030946965.1 Acidobacteriota bacterium | reverse complement strand
TCATAATCCTTGGGGCTTTTCGATGTTTATGCTGGGCGGTGGGGTGAAGCCGGGGCAGTATATCGGATCGACCGATGAGATCGGGCTGCGCGCCGTGGAGCGCCCTTGCCATGTGCATGACATTCATGCATCTATCCTTCATTTATTGGGTTTGGACCACATTTCGCTGACCTATATGCATAACGGCCGGGCGGAGAGGCCGACCATCGTGGGCGGCACGTTGATAAAAGAACTTTTTGCATGACGGCTCTGGGACTGCTGCTCGCGCTTGAGCTAAGCGACAGCGATCCAGGATTAGCCGAGCGCCTGAAGCGCCGCGACCCGCAAGCGATGGCGGAGTTATACGACCGGTTTGGCCGGCTCGCATATTCCGTTATCCGGTCCATCGTCCGCGATTCGAGTATTGCCGAAGATTTAGTGCAAGAGACTTTCCTGCGCGTCTGGAATCGCGTGCAGGCTTTCGATTCGGAGCGTGGAGCCCTCGGATCGTGGCTGCTCGCCGTGGCGAGAAACCGCGCGATAGACCACATCCGCTCGAGTAGCGCCCGCATGGACCGGAGCGCTTTTGAACTGGAAGAGCGTGAGCACCCCGCGTTGTTTGTCGACATGGAAAAGAAGATTCACGATTCCAGTCAGGCAAAGTTGATCCGGGACGCGTTGGCAAAGCTGAATCAGAATCAGCAGAAGGTGATCGAATTGGCTTACTACGAGGGATTGTCACAAACCGAGATGGCCGAACGCATGGGGCAGCCGCTTGGAACCGTGAAGACTTGGGTGCGAAGCGCTTTGAAAAGTTTGCGGGATGAACTCGGGACCGTGATGGCGACATGACTTGCGAGGAACTTCGGGAAGATTATGAGCTCTACACGCTAGGTTCGAGTGAAGAGCCCGCTACCGGTGAGTTACGGGAACATTTACACCGGCGTTGCGGGAATTGTTTGCCCGGCGTTCGTTCAGCCGCCATTCTCACTTCGAAATTAAGCGCCGCCGTTCCGATAGTGGAGCCGCCCGCCCGCCTACGCAAACGCGTATTGGCTCTAGTGAATCCTGAAATGCTGGAACACGGCATCCGGGCTTGGTCTTGGGGGTTGGGCCTGGCCGCTTCGGCGCTCGCGCTCTCTACCGTCTTTTTGATGCTTAGCCAGGCTCGTCTCTCAAGAGAACTAACCCGCGAGCGAACCGTTGCCGAACAGCGTCAAACCGAGCTAGCCAGCCTGGACGAGTCTCTCGCCCTGCTCACCGATCCGAATTCTCAGCAAATCGTCTTCGGCCAGGGCGCCCCGGCGCCTCCGCGAGGTAAGGTCTTCGTGAATCCGAGCCGCGGTGTAGTTTTTCTGGCCGCGAACTTGCCCGAACTGCAAACCGGCAAAACATATGAAATGTGGATGATCCCGAAGGCTGGGAATCCAGTCCCCGCCGGCATCTTTAACGCGCGGGCAGATGGAACCGCCCTCCATCTCCGCCCCGGCGCGCTTGCCACCATCCCCTGGGGAGCCGTGGCCGTCAGTGTCGAACCTGCCGTCGGCTCGCCGCAGCCTTCTACTAAACCCATCATCGTCGCTCCGATCGCCGCCCCTTAACCCGCTGTGTCACGATAGCTGCATGGACCAGTTGGATATTCGGGAGAAGGGCGGCGTTCGCAACGGGCAGCAGCAGATTTCCGAACGCCGTCTGTTTATGCAGCTCCTGGCATTTGGAAATTCGACCAACAGCGAGGCCCTGGCCCGCGCTCTCCATAGCGCGAACATTGAAAGCGTCCTTTATGAAGACGTGAACGACCCGCGCGGCGTCGGCCTGCTCACCTGGAACGAAGATCCCGGCTTCTTCATCTTGAAACTCCGCCCCTTGCTGCGTAAACTCCCGTTCGCTTCCCTCTCGCCCAAGCTCGAATATTCGATGCTTGGCCGCACCTACGCATTGGGCCACGAACCCAATTTGGAAGACTGGCTGATGCAAAAACCGCGCCGCGCCGTCTCCAACCACCTGTGGCCGTGGGCGGTATGGTATCCGCTGCGCCGCAAAGGCGAATTTTCCAACTTATCCGCCGAGGAGCAAACGCCGATTCTCCGTGAGCACGGCGCTATCGGACACGCCTTCGGAACGGCCGGCTACGCCCAGGACGTCCGCCTGGCGAGCTTCGGCTTGGACAAGAACGACAACGATTTCGTAATCGGACTCATTGGCTCCGACCTGTACCCGCTCTCCGCCTGCGTGCAAGCCATGCGCAAAACCACGCAAACCTCCCGCTACATCGAAGCCATGGGCCCCTTCTTTATCGGTAAAGCCGTGTGGCAAAACGCGACGCTCCCGGAAGCTACCTAGGCCTCGCTTTAGGCTATGGCACCGCCACCGAAAACGCCGCGCTCCTAGCCACCACCGTCCCGCCCGCATTGCGATACAAGATCCGCCCATACAGGACGTGCTGCGGGATCGCGGGCACGGTAATCGTGCATCCGCTCGAACAAGGCACTCCAGTCAAAATCGCCGCCTCGCTCGTCAAGTAATAGAAAGGATTTGCCGCCCCGCCCGGTTT
>JALYXS010000524.1 GCA_030946965.1 Acidobacteriota bacterium | reverse complement strand
CGCTTATGGTTTGGGTGTGGGCGTAGAATTCAAACATGGGGAGCGGGTCATTTGGCATGACGGCGGCATCGAGGGCTTTAATAGCTACCTGACCTACCTGCCGGACCGGCACATTGCCATTATCGTTTTATCTAATCAGGATGGCGATTCAGCTGACACGCTAGCTCACCAGCTGCTCGATCTAGTGTTGGCAAACTGAAGCCATATGCCGTTGAGAGAATTAATCCGTCGGCCTACAGGCGCGTGTCATCTGATTCAGGTACGGCGATTGCGGAATGTGGATGTCCGATAAGTAAGTGTATCAGTCGCCGTCTATCAGGTTGAGTTCAGACTGACTGCCTATCTACGAAAGCTCCCTCAGCTTTTCCAGCACCGTCGCCGGAATATCCAGATTCCCGTTAATCCCCTTCCCCAGCCGGATATTCGGCTTATTCGCGCCATGGAAATCCGAGCCGCCCGTGGCAACCAATCCGAAACGCCCGGCCAGCGCCCGGTAGTGTTCCACATCCGCAGGCTTGTGGTCGCTGTGATAAACCTCTAAACCTCGCAGCCCGAAATCTTTCATCTCGCGAACCAGTTCGTCCACTTTCAGATAATCGTTGCGCGCCAATCGAATCGGATGCGCAATCGAGGGCAATCCACCCGAATTCGCGATCGCCGCGACCGCGTCGGCTAAATCGGGCTCTTGCCGCTCGACATAGCCCTTGGCCGATTCGTCCAAGAACTCCTGAAACGCCTGCGTAATATCTTCGACGTAGCCCTTTTCCACCAGCACTTTCGCAAAGTGCGGCCGCCCCGTCAGGCTCTTGCCTTTGGCTTCCACTTCGGCCAAAGTAATATCCACCCCGAGCGCCTGCAAGCGGTCGATTAACCGCACGTTCCGCTCATGCCGCGAGCGTTGCACCGCGCCCAGCCAGTTCCGAAAACTATCTTCCGGCGGCTTATGCAGAAAATATCCGAGCAGGTGCGCCGCGTACCCGTGGAATTTGGTCGATAGCTCGATCCCGCAGATCAGGTCGAAACCCATCGCTTGCGCCGTTTCGGTGGCGGCTTCATAGCCCGTCAGCGTGTCGTGATCGCTGATGGCCATCGCTTCGAGTCCAATCGAGACCGCTTCCCGCACCAGTTCGGCCGGACTAAACGTCCCGTCGGACTGGCTGGTATGAGTGTGTAGATCGATCACGCGGTCTTACGAGGCGATGTATCCGAGACCCTTCAGTGTATCCCACACCTTCGCCACGCTCTGTTCGAGAAGCTCGCGGCCGGAGTGGATCGTCACTTCCGGATTCACGGGAGGCTCATACGGATCGGACACTCCGGTGAACTGCGCAATCTCACCCGCGAGCGCTCTCCGGTACAGCCCCTTCACATCGCGCCCGGCCAACACTTCGACCGGACACTCCACATAAACTTCCACAAAGTTGGGAATCCGCGCGCGCACTTCTTCCCGGACCGCGCGATACGGTGAGATCGCGGCAACAATCGCAATTACGCCATTGCGCGAAAGCAATTCGCAGACGAAACCGATGCGGCGGATGTTCGTGTCGCGGTCCTCTTTGCTGAAGCCGAGGCCTTGCGAAAGGTTGGTGCGAACAACGTCGCCATCGAGCAGTTCAACCTTCGCGCCTTGCTCGCGAAGGCGAGCGAAGACGATTTCCGATAGCGTGCTCTTGCCCGAACCGGAAAGGCCGGTGAACCACAGCGTGAAGCCTTTATGCACCGGCAGCCAACACGTCCCGCAGCAGCACGTCCACCTGGCGCTCCGCGCGCCCGTCGGGTGAAAAGTGCAGGCCGCACTCTTTATCGGCTTCGAGCTCCCACCACCATCGCCCGGCGCGCTCTGCCTCCCCTGCCCCAATGGCTCGCGTGCACGGTTCGCAGCCAATGCTGGCGTACCCTTTCGCATAAAGCGGATGCTCGGGGACGCCATTGCGCGCCGTGTATTCCAGAACCTGCTCGGCGGTCCAATCGACGAGCGGGCTGATCTTCGCCACGACTTCGGTCCTATCGAGGGCCTCAACGCTCGCCCGCGATT
>JALYXS010000506.1 GCA_030946965.1 Acidobacteriota bacterium | reverse complement strand
GCCGTAGTTAATGACGTTGCCGACGTCGAAATGCCAGCCGATGTTCGGGCTGTTGAACTCATCGATGTACCGCGCCGCTTCAAGCGGGCTCAGAAGAAATTGGTTCCACACATTCTCGACAGCGATTCTCACGCCGAGTTGCTCCGCCAGCGGCAGGACCTTGCGGATCTCCGCTTGCGAGCGCGTGTACGCGTCATTGTAAGCCGTCTGCTTGTTCACGACGCCCGGGACGAGCAGAACCGAGCTCGCGCCGTAAGTCTTGGCGTCGTGCAAAGCTTGTTCAAGACCCTTTACACCCTCCTCGCGAACGGCCGGATTCGGATCCGAAAGCGGTTTCTTCCAATGCGTCGAGCAACACACGCTGACAGCCTTCAGCCCGGAGCTCTTGAGGGCGTTCGACACTTCGGCCTGATCCATGTGGCTCATCGGCTCGATGCCTTCAAAGCCGGCGGCCTTCACGGCCTGGAACCGCTCAAGAACGCTGCCCGGCAGCTTAACGGTTTCATACATGATGGCTTTGTGAATGTTGCGCGAGCTCCCCGTCGCGGGGCGGGCAACCGCGAGAAGTCCACTCACCTGCAAAAACGTCCGGCGATTCATAGGTTCTTCCAATTTACTTCAATTCCGGCAAACCACAACTGAGGCCCCTGGATATTTTGCGGCCAACTTACGGCCGCGCTCACATCCGAGGATGCTGATTGCCGTGGAGAGGCCGTCCGCATCCACGCCGCGCGGGGCCTTTACTGATACCAGAATGCGGTTGGTCAATGCCATCCCGGTTGACGGATCGACGATGTGCGAATAGCGTGCCCCGTTGAGATCGAGGTGCTGCTCCGTATCTCCGGACGTCGAAACCGCCGCGTTCGCCAACTCGAGGACGCCGGAATCGATACCAATTTTCCAGCCGCGTTTCCCCGGCGGTGCGCCGCCGAAAGCTAGGTCGCCGCTTGCCGCGATCAGCGCACTTCGAATCCCGAGCGATTTTAAACATGCCAGCGCCTGGTCGGCAGCATATCCTTTGGCGATTCCACCCACGTCCAATTGCATGCCCGCTTGGTCCAGCAGGACAGTTTGTTCGCGCGCGTTCAAATGGAGCTTCGTAAAGCCGCAGCGGTTTCCGGCATCGCGAAGAGCCTTCTCATCCGGCAGTTCTCTTCTGTTTCTACTCTCGCGCCACAGCCGGATCACCGGCCCAAGCGTGACATCGAACGCGCCGCCGCTCTCTTTCGCGAGACGCTGCGAGGCGGCTAGCACGTGGAATAGATCGCCGCTAATCGCGACGGGCGCCGCCACCGCGGTCCGGGCGATTCGATTCAGCTCGCTATCCGGCTTGTAGTCCGAAAGCGTTTCATCGAGTTCATGAATTCGCTCAAATGCGGCTTGGAAGGCGGCTGCGGCACGCTTCTGATCCTCGGCATAAAGCTTGATGCGGATGAGCGTTCCCATGTGCGGCTCGACCGCCTCGAACAGATGTGGCGCACGCACTCGTGCGTGCCGTGTCGAGACTCGTCTCGACACATTCTCCGCACCCGAAAACCGTGTCCCCATAAGTGGGGACACGGCACGCGGGAGTGCGTGCGCGACGTTGGGAAGCAGAATCAACACAAGAAATCGGCCGAGCACGGCTTACTGCTCGTCGTGCTCGACGCCGTTGTTCCAATACCCGAACATCGCTTCGGCGCTCGGAATCTTCACTGGCCGGACAAGCCGGAACCCCAGCCACTGTGCGTCGGTCAGATACCAGATGCTCTTGGGCAACTGCGGGTCCTGCTGTTTCCACGAAGCGTCGGAAGGCACGCGCGCCGCGCATCGCAGCATCTCCGCCGGATCGTTCCAGGAACCGCCGCGGGCTACTTGCGGATAAGGCGCGCGCGACTTCACCCACGGATTAGTTTGCTCGCCCGCGTGGTACGGCTCATACGCGTCGAGAGTCCATTCCATCGCGTTTCCGAGCATATCGTAGAGACCCCACGCATTCGGTTTTTTTGTCCCCACATTCTGATACTGTCCCTTGCTGTTCGCCGAATACCAGGCGTAATCCGCAAGCCGTGCCGCGTCCGCGCCGAAATAAAACGGCGTGGTTGAACCCGCGCGGCACGCATATTCCCACTCCGCTTCGGTGGGCAAACGGTAGAACTCCCCGGTCTTGGCGCTAAGCCATTCGGCGTATTTATTAGCGGCGTGCTGCGTCATGCTGATTGCGGGGTAGCCGTTGATCCCCATCCCGAAACTCATCTCGACATAGGGACGCGTCGGCCGGCTCACGCCATCGACAACCTCATCCTTATGCCCCGTTTCCCCCGCTTGATTGGCGAACATGAACAACCGGTACTCGTCCCAAGTCACCTCGCGAGACTGCATCCAAAACCCGTCCACATGGACTTTGTGCGTCGGCTGTTCATCGGGCTTGTGTTGCGGGCCGGAGCCGGGCGATCCCATCGTGAAATCGCCAGCCGGGATAGGAGACAGGTCGTAGGAGATGGTGGTGTTTGGAATCGTGACCTTGTATGCGCCGCGCGCGTTCGATTTCTGGTGAGCCTCGATTCGGGCGCGGAGCTCGCGAACGATTTCGTGTTCGTCTACTGAGTTCGTAACGGGCGCTTTTAGCGCGATCGTGGCCGGCCATTCCGCGCCTTCCGTAATCCAATTTTTCAGCACCGCGAGTTGCCCGGCCGGAAGCCGTCGGCCTCCGGGAGGCATAGTGCCGCGCGTGGTCGAAGTGTAGATGCTGCTCGACTCCGGCTCGCCTGGAACCACTGCTTTTTTTGCGATCAGCACTTGCCGCGATGTGATTGCGAGGCCGCCAGCGGCCTTCCCGGCGTTATGACATCCGGCGCACTGCAGCTCCAAAATCGGCGCGACATCTTTCGCGAAATCAACCTTGGCATCCACCGGCGCGGCGGTACTCAAGACAACGATTGCGGAGAGCAGTATTCGCACTACGAAAACTTTGTCACTCCCGGCTCGGCCCTGGGCTTCACCGGCAAGCTGCCGTTCCAATCCAAATGCTCCGGGAACAGCCGCTCCCGCGAGTTCATCGCCTGGTCCCACGTCACCTGCTGGCCGGTATACGCGGCCATTCTTCCCATGATCGCGAGCAGCGTACTCGTCGCGAGGCGCTTGCCATCGTTGATCGGTTGGCTCTTCCGGATCGACGCAAACAGCAGGTCGTGTTCGCGCTGATACATATCGTATTTTTGGCCGCTCCAAACCCAGTTTGTCTTTCCTTCGATGCGTGGAACCGGACCGCGCCCGATGGTACACGTTCCGTCGGTTCCCAACACGTAATCGGAATTCTCGTTGTAGCAGCCTTCCATCTGCCGGTTGGCGATAAACGCGCGCACGCCGTTTGGATACAGATAATTCACTTCAAAGTGATCGAAAATATTTCCGCCTTCGGCCGGAATCGCGCGTCCGCCCACGCCGACGCAGCTTACCGGCGGTTCGTCGTTCATCGCCCAGGCGACCTTATCGACACTATGAACGGCCTGCTCCACCAAACTATCGCCGCAAAGCCACACGAAGTTGTACCAGTTGCGGACCTGCCATTCCGTGTCGCTCATTCCCGCCGGGCGAGTACTCGCGGGCGGCATCGGCTTCACCGGGTTCGTGTAATACGTCGCGTAATAGGAAACCAGCCGCCCGATCGCGCCACCGTGCATCTGCGCGAAAGTGTCCTGGATCATCTGGTTGTACCGCCAGCAAAAACCGGCGACCAGCGAAGTGTTATTCGCCTTGGCCTTCTCGACCGTTTCCAATACCCAGCGGATTCCGGGCGCGTCCGTCGAAACGGGCTTCTCGCAGAAAATATGCTTTTTCGCGGCGACGCACGACGCCAGATGCGTGGGGCGGAAACCCGGCGGAGTCGCCAGCAGCACCGTATCCACGCCGCTATCGATCAGCTTTTGATACGCATCGATTCCGAGAAATTGTTTCGCCGGCTCGGTCTTGACGCGATCCGCGATCTTCTGAATGCGCTTCAGCGTTTCCAGGCAATTTGCAATCTGCGCCGGTTCGATGTCGGCGACGGCTGTCAATTCCGTGTAGTCGTCCGCATGCAACGCTTGCGAGGCCGCGCCAGTCCCTCGGCCGCCGCAGCCCACTAAACCTACCTTGATCGCGTTGGTCACGGTTTGCGCCGCAATGATCGCCGGAAAGCCGGTTACCAAAGCGGCGCCCGCTACCCCGGAACTTGTTTTCAAAAACTCCCGGCGGCCGGGCTGAATAGTTTTTTCTCTCATTACGTTTTGTATTCTAACCCCACCAAGTTTCGCCCGGCGCCAAATGCGCCTTCGCCACGTCCGGATTGAGCTCAACTCCGTAACCCGGCTTGTCCTGAACAGTGAAATATCCGTCTTTGAAAATCGGGCCGTCGTGAATCACCAGATCCTGCCACCACGGAATGTACTTCGCAAGCTCGTGTATGC
>JALYXS010000454.1 GCA_030946965.1 Acidobacteriota bacterium | reverse complement strand
TGTCCCCGGTTGAGATCAGAATCTCCCGTAGGAATACCATTTCCTGCCGGACGAATTCGGTCTTGTGTTCGTCGTAGTACTTCTGAACCTCGGTATCGGGCACCGAAATTTTGGAACCGACCTCCTGCCCGATCACCCGTTGCGTCAAGATCTGATTCTTCATCTGCTGCCGGAAATCTTCAAACGACATTCCGCCCGACCCTTCCTTGATGTATTGGTGGAATTTATCGGGATCGCTTATCTTGCTCTGCGCCTGGATCTCGGCGATGCGGCGCGTCACTTCAGGGTCGACATTGATACTCAAATCCTTGGCGCGCTGTACCAGAAGGTTTTGATCGATCTGGTCGCGGAGAGCGTCGGCTTCCTTCTGTTTGGTCTCGGCGGCCAACTTCTCGCCCGTGAGTCCTTCTTTTACGAGTTCCGCTTCGATCGCTTGGCGGGTATGCTCGAGCTCTCCGCGCGTGATGATGTCGCCGTTCACTTTGGCGACAATCTCTTCAATGACGTGTACGTTGGGGGCGGTCGCGGCAGCAGACAATAGACCCGCGAGGGCCGCGGTACTTGCCCAGCACTTCCAAAACATATGCTTCTATTATCATCCATCCGCCTATCATCCATCCGCCGGCGGACTTCCAAAAGGCCGGGCGATAAGAAAATGTCGTGAAAGAGGTCTAAAAATAAGAAATTTTGGCGTCCGATAAGAAATTCTGGTAGATTAAGTCGATCTTGGGGCGATAAGGTTTTTGAGCGAAATATGGCTGAAAATAAGGTTTTTAAGCGGCCGATAAGAAAAAGTTTCCAAAATCGTAGATATATCGGTTTGGTTGGATTGATTCAGGAACTTGGCTTGAACATTCCCTGGCCCGCAGTCCGGTCGGAATCTATCGTGGGAACCCGTCGCACGTACATTGCGGACGGGATAACTCAGGAGCAATATCCGCGAAGCCATGCTCCCACGGATCTAATCGGGAATCTGAAGTTTGCGATGCGGCACGAGCCTTTGGACTTGGCTGTGCTTCGCGCTGCTTTTGATACCATCGGTCCGCGCGCGATTAAGAGTTGGGTGCGTGAAGAGCCGACCAGTATTTTCGCCCGGAGATGCTGGTATCTCTACGAGAAGCTGACGGGCAAGACACTGGACCTTCAGGAAGTGGCTCCGGCAGGCTACGCCGACCTGCTCGACAGTAAACTTCATGTCACCGGAATTTCACGGCGCTCCCGCCGCCAGTTGATCAACGATAATCTGCTGGGCGATGCAAATTACTGTCCCTTGATTCGCCGCACCGAGGCCCTTTCCGCGGCGATGGCTTCGGGGCTCGAAGCTCAAGCGCGCAACCTGATTCGAGCTTGCGATCCCATGCTTCTGGCGCGTGCCGTTCAATATATTTATACAAAGGAAACGAAATCATCCTTCGCCATTGAAGGGGAAGCGCCCGGCGCCGACCGCACCGAGCGGTTCGTGGCCGCGCTCTCGCAAGCCGCAACCTTCGACACTTCCGACCCGCAATCGTTCGTGCGCTTGCAAAATGCGATTGTCGATCCGCGCTATGCCGAGAAGAATTGGCGCGCCGTGCAGAACTATGTGGGCCAAACCATGAGCGATTTTCGCGAACAGGTCCATTACGTATGCCCAAAGCCGCGCGACGTACCGGATCTAATGGCCGGGTGGATGCGTCTGTCCGCCCGGCTGCAGGAGTCGGGTGTCGATCCCGTGTGCACGGCGGCGGCGTTGTCGTTCGGCTTCGTTTTTATTCACCCGTTCGAGGATGGCAACGGCCGCATCCACCGCTTCCTTATTCACCACGCACTCGCGCGTTCGGGATTCACTCCGCAAGGGCTGCTCTTTCCGGTGTCGGCCGTGATGCTGCGGGACCGGCGAGCTTACGATCTGGTGCTGCGGAATTTTTCGTCGGCAATCCAGCCATTCGCCGAGTACACGCTCGATGACAATGGGCAAATGACGGTTCGCAATGAAACCGCGCCCCTCTATCGATATTGGGATGCCACCGATGCCGCCGAGTACCTCTATCGCTGCGTGGCCGAAACAGTGCACCGCGATCTGGCCGACGAGATCGACTTTCTCAAAATCTTCGATGCGGCGGTTCGCGGCACGATGAATATCGTCGATATGCCGGACCGTCGCGCGTCCTTTCTCGTTCGCCTGATTCTGCAGAACAAGGGCTTGCTGTCGAAAGCAAAGCGCGCGCAGTTCCGGGAACTTCGTCGCGAAGAGATTGCGGCTATCGAAGGCTTGGTTCAAAAAGGCATGGACAAGATTCGCCGCCCACTATAGGCGTGGCGCTTCGATGGCGATCAAATTGCTTTTCTCATTACCATGATTCGTTATCTGCCGCTGCTACTTTTGGTTGCGGTGTCCGCGCCCGCGGCTGTTAGCAAGCCCGGTGCAAAGCGGGAAACCAGCCGTGGACGTTCTGCTTTTAGTGAATCAGCCGTAAACAACATCGCGGTAACAACTCCCGTTCACCCAGGCAGTATCGGGGCGGCGGTTCTGCGCGCCCAAATCCTTCTGGATCGCGCCCATTTTTCCTGCGGGGAGATCGATGGTTCATATGGGCGTAACCTCGAAATGGCGATCCGAAATTATCAGCAGGCGCACGCACTTGAAGTAACGGGGAAGATTGGCGCCAACATGTGGAAGGATCTAAACTCCGACGACGCTCCCGCGCTTTTTAGCTACACGATCGCGCCCGAAGACGTGGCGGGCCCTTTCGATAAGGACCCGCCATTGGACATGATGGAAAAAGCGAAACTTGAAAGCCTGCCTTACGCCTCGCCAGCCGATGCTCTCGCCGAGAGGTTTCACGTCAGTCAGCAGCTCTTGCGGAAGCTCAATCGCGGTAAGTCGTTCGACGAAGCGGGAACGCAAATTCTGGTTCCCAATGTAATTGTGGCGGCGCCGGGGAAGGCCGCGTCTGTCCTGGTAGACGGCGCCACCAGAACAGTGCAAGCTTTGGACGCCGACGGGAAAGTGATTGCATCCTACGCCGCGACGGTCGGCAGCGAACACGATCCCCTTCCCGTGGGCGATTGGAAGGTGACTATCGTCCAGAAGAATCCAGTTTTTTTCTACAACTCGGACCTGTTCTGGGATGCGGATGAACAACATGCGAAAGCCAAGGTCCCTCCCGGCCCGCGCAATCCCGTTGGGATGGTTTGGATCGGGCTTTCGAAAGAACATTATGGAATTCACGGAACGCCGGCACCCCAGAACATCGGGCATACCCAATCCCACGGATGCATCCGCCTGACCAACTGGGATGCCGCGGAATTGGCGCAGATGGTCCGCAAAGGCACGCCCGCCTTGCTGAAAGACTAAGATGCGGCGTCCAATTCCGGTGTTAATTGTAGGGTTTTTGGCGGGCGTGCTAGGTTTAGGCGTCTTCCTCACTGCTACTGGCAGGATCACTTGGAATCGCGCGGCCTTGGAATCCGGCGGCCCCAATCTGCCTCCGTTGGGGCAGGATATCCCGCGGGTTCCACAGGGGAATGCACCGGCGAGCCTTGATCCCAGCCTGCCGGACCCGTCCTCGTTCGGTCCTCCGAATTCCGATGCGCAGTTGCCGCCTCTGACCTCCCTCGATCCGAAGCGGCCTTCGCAGGCGCCAGCGATCGCGGCTGCCCCCGCGCCACCCGACCCTTCCACGTTTGCGCCGGATCCCGCGAAAACGTCTGTGGCATCGAAGCCGGCGCCCCCACAAGTTTCGCTTCCGCCCGTGACCGATTCCGATATTCGCGCCATCGAATCGAAGAACTTAATCATTCCCATTGCCGGGTTGAAAGCCGCGCAGATTCAGGACACGTTTAACGATGCACGCGGTTCCGGGCGCAAGCACGAAGCGTCGGATATCCTATCGCCGCGCGGAACCCCCGTGCTTGCGATGACGGAAGGAAACGTAGCGAAGCTCTTCACCAGCCAACGCGGGGGCCTAACCGTTTATCAGTTCGATAACCAGGGTATTTACTGTTATTACTACGCCCACCTGGATCGTTACGCGGAGGGGTTGAAAGAGGGAATGCTGTTACGGAAAGGCGACAAGCTTGGTTACGTCGGCAGCACGGGCGATGCCGATCCAAAAGTGCCGCACCTGCATCTGGCAATCTTCAAGCTTGGGCCCGAGAAACATTACTGGCAGGGATTTCCGATTAATCCGTATCCCATCCTGATGCACCTGCTCGGCAAGTAGGCGCGAAGCTAGCAGACCAGCTCGTCACGGGTCATTTTGAAGCCATCCAGATTTCCCAGGATTGTAAGCGCGATGTTTTTCCGGTCGAAAAACGTCCTGGCAATTCGCTGAACGTCGTCAACGGTCACCTTTTCGATGCTTTCACCCAGTTCATCGAGCGTAAAAAACCGCTGGAAGTACATTTCCTGGCGAGCCAGATTCGACATGCGGCTCGAGGTGCTCTCAAGGCTAAGCATCAGCGAACCTTTCAGATGATCCTTCGCCCGCCGTAACTCTTCGGCGGGAACTTGATCCTGCTTGAGCTGCCGGAATTCGTTGAGTACAGACTCGACGACTTTGCCAATGGACTCGATCGACGTGCCGGCGTAGATCGACATGCAGCCGGTATCGCGATAGGGATTGAGATCCGAAAACACCGAATAGGCCAAGCCCTGCCGTTCGCGAATATTCTGGAACAGGCGCGAACTCATGCCGCCGCCTAGAATCGTGTTCAAAACGTAGCAGGAAAAACGCTCTTCATGAGAAACCGGATAACAAGGGACACCCATGCACATGTGAACCTGCTCCAGCTCCTTTTTGGTTCGGAGCGCGATGCGGGCATGCGTGGAGGGAGGAGGATCGAAAGGTACAGGGCCGTTATCGCCCACTCCTTCGAAATGGTCGCGGGCGAGATCGACCAGCCGCTTGTGCTGCAGATTCCCAGCCGCGGTGATCAGGAGATTGCTCGGGCTGTAAACGCCACGATAGTAGCTATCGACCATCTCCCGATCGAAACGCTTCACGGTCTCGCGCGTACCCAAAATTGGCTTGCCGAGCGCATGATCCTTCCAGAAGTTAGATGAAAAAATCTCATGGACCAGATAATCGGGATTATCCGCATCCATTTTCAACTCTTCGAGAATTACACCCTTTTCTTTCGTAATATCTTCTTCGCGGAAAAGCGGGTGCAGGATTAAATCGGCCACGACATCGAAGGCAAACGGAAGATGCTCGTCCAGCACCTTCGTAGTGAAGCCAACGAGTTCTTTGGCGGTGAAGGCGTCGAGATTGCCGCCAATCGAATCGACCGAGCGGGCAATATCCTCGGCGGAACGCTTAGAGGTTCCCTTAAACAGCATGTGCTCGATAAAATGCGAGATTCCATTCTGCTCGAAAGTCTCGCGGCGCGAGCCGGTGCCGATCCAGATGCCAACGGCGACGGATCGCACATGCGGCATGACTTCAGTGATGACACGAATACCATTTGAAAGCGTGGTGGTCTCGATATCACGCACCACAGTGGCTGTAACCGGCATAGAGGACAAAGGCGGGATCTACTTCTCTTGTACCACGATTCACGACGGGGGTGCCTTCAGCTAGCCCCCAGCAATGGCGCCGACCACCAAGAAAGGCTCAGCGCCCGTCGCGACCGCGCCGGGCAGCGGTGTGTCCGGCGGTTCGTGGGACAGATCCTGCTCGCAAGCGAAGAACCGCACAAACGACCGGCGCTGTTGCGTGATCTGGTCGCGGATGGTCCCGCGCAGCATGGGATAGCGGGCCTCCAGGGCGTCGAGGACGGAACGTTGAGTGGCTTCGCCCTCGACATTGAGCTGCAACTCCCCGCTAATGCGCGCGAGCGCCCGCAAATGCGCGGGGAGAATAACCCGGATCACTCGGGTCGCCGGGGTCATTACAGTGTCTGAACCTCGACGGACAAGACGGCCGGAAGATCCCGGACTATGGGAGTCCAAGTGTCTCCCGCGTTCGCCGATGCGTACACCTGCCCACCGGTCGTGCCGAAATACACGCCGCACGAATCGAGCGAATCGACGGCCATCGCGTCTCGCAACACGTTCACATAGCAATCGCTTTGCGGCAGACCTTTGGTGAGCGCCTCCCATTCGTTTCCGCCCGCGCGGCTGCGAAACACGCGCAGCTTTCCCTCGGGCGGATAGTGCTCCGAATCGCTCTTGATCGGGATGACATAAATCGTGTCGGGCTCATGGGCGTGAACGTCGATGGCGAATCCGAAATCCGTCGGCAGGTTACCGCTGACCTCATGCCACGAGTCGCCGGCGTCGTCGGTGCGCATCACGTCCCAGTGTTTCTGCATGAACAGCACATTGGGGCGCGACGGGTGCATTGCAATATGGTGGACGCAGTGGCCAACTTCGGCGGTCGGCTCGGGAATGTGTAGCGAATGCAGTCCCCGGTTAATCGGCCGCCAGGTTCCGCCGCCGTCACCGGTCCGGAACGCGCCCGCGGCCGAGATGGCTATAAAGATCCGGGCCGGATCGCTTGGATCCTGGATGATCGTGTGCAAGCACATCCCTCCGGCGCCCGGCTGCCAACTCTGCCCGGAGCCGTGCCCGCGCAGGCCGGAGAGTTCCTGCCACGTCTTTCCGGCATCGGTTGAGCGGAAAAACGCGGCGTCCTCAACTCCGGCATACACCGTGTCTGCCTCGGTTAGCGACGGTTCCAGATGCCAGACCCGCTTGAACTCCCAGGGGTGCGCCGTGCCGTCGTACCACTGATGCGTGCCGGGAATGCCGTCATAGGCAAACTGATTGCCTACCGGCTCCCATGTCTTTCCGCCGTCGTTCGATCGTTGGATCACTTGCCCGGACCAGCCGCTCGACTGCGATGCATAAAGCCGGTTCGGGTCAACCGGCGAGCCCTTCACGTGATAGACCTCCCAGCCCCCGAAGAACGGACCAGCGACATTCCACCGGTCCCGTTTGCCATCGGACGTCAAAACGAACGCGCCCTTTCGCGTACCTGCCAGAAC
>JALYXS010000453.1 GCA_030946965.1 Acidobacteriota bacterium | reverse complement strand
TGACCCAGTAGTACTAGAAGGACGCTGAAAAAGGCTTCGGCAGGCTGAATGCCTGCCCCACCGAAGCTCGCAAATCATTGATTGCTCGTGGTGGGGCAGGCGGTTTCGCCTGCCATTGATGGTCGTCCGCACCTTTTCACCATCCTGCTAGACAACATATTGTTCGCCGACCGAGCCTTTCAGGCTAATGGTGCCGTCGCTTTCCAGTTGGCGGACCAGCGCAATAATCTGCTGTTGCGCCGATTCGACTTCCTTAATCTTCACCGGCCCCATCGCCTCCATATCCTCATTGAGCATCTCCGCTCCGCGCTGCGACATGCCTTGCAGGAAGTGGTTCCGAAGCTGATCGCTGGTTCCCTTCAACGCGACGGTCAGCAGCTTGCGGTCGATTCGCGCAATCACTTCTTTAATGCCATTGGCATCCACCAGCAACAGGTCTTCAAACACAAACATCAGGTGCCGGATGGTTTCGACGAGATTGGGATCCTGCCCTTCGATGTTTTCGAGGATCTCTTTGCTGGTACCCGAATCGAGCCGGTTGAACATTTCGGCGACGGCGCGAACGCCGCCGTACGACTCGCGGCTGAATTCGCCCAATGTTTGGAGCTTCTGCCCGATAATCCCGGCAATCTTGTTAATTATCTCGGGCGAAATCTGATCGAGATTCGCCATGCGCAACGCAACGTCCGACCGCAAATTCACGGGCAGTGAAAACAGCAGGGCGGCGGCTTGCGACGGATTCAGATGCGACAGTATCAGAGCGATGGTCTGGGGGTGCTCGCCGTGGATGAACTTCGCGAGCTGTTGTGGATCGGCCTTATGGAGCGCGTCGAAGTTGGCCACATCCGTACCGAGCGCCTTCACCAGCCGGTCGAGAACTTTCTTTGCGACCTCGGGGCCGTAAGCTTCCATCAGCATCTTTTTGGCATAGTCAATGCCCCCGTTTACGACAAAATTACGCGCCATCGTCATCTGATGGAACTCTTCGAGTACGGCTTCCGCCTGTTCGGAAGTGATGGAACCGATGCGCGTGATCTCGCGGCTTACCAGATGGACCTCGTCGTCCTCGAGCTGCTTGATGAGTTCGGCGCTCGATTTATCGCCTAGGATGATCAGCAAGATCGCCGCTTTGCGAATTCCGGAAAGCAGTTCCGGCGGTTTGGCGGAGTTAGCGATCATGCCATGCTTTTTCCTTCCGGATCGCTGAGCCATGTCCGCAACACGTTCGTGGTTGCCGGCGAATCTTTCTGGACCGTGTCGCGCAAGTGCTTCAACAGCACTTCGGCTTTCTTCGTCGTGACACTCGAAAGCGTCAGAGATTGAAGAGCTTCGGACTCCAACCGGTGCTGCAACTCGGCCTGCTCGGCCATTTTCGCCTCCATCTGCTTCTCGATCGCTTCAGGGGAGGTCGCGGGCACTTTGCTTTCCGGGAGCGCCAGCGCCATGGTGGCCGCCGCCGGTCGCTTTCGTTTCCGCAAGAAGTTAAACGATACACCCAATAAAAGAAGTAACCCCACGGCGGCGCCCACGCCGATCAGGATGGCTTTGGGGCTGCCAAATACCGGCAAAAGCCACTTGGGTATTCGCGGGTCCACATCGGTGCGAGCCGCCGGTGGGGCCGCGGTGGGTGCTTCCATGGTCAGAGTCGCTTCGAAAGGCAGGCTCTCGACGACAATCTGGTCGCCGCGGTCCGGGCTGAATCCGGTCACGGCGCCGACAAGCTCGCGAATGGTTTTAAGCTTTTCCGGGGCGGGCGGCGTGATGATGCGCTTGGCCTTCACGCCCGTTCCCTCCCATCGCGCGTCCTGATCCACCAGTACGGAAAGCGACATGCGCTTCACCACGCCTTGCGGAAGCCGGACATGGCGCACCGTGCGGCTGGATTGATAGACGATGTTTTCGTTGCGGCGCGAGGTTCCTCCGCCGGAACCGCCGGCGCGCGGCGCGGGACGCGGCAGGTTCGAAGCCGTTCCCGGCTGTCCCGAAGACGAACTGGACGTAGTGTTCTCTTCGGTCTTTTGAGAACTCGACATCACCGACTTCGTCGGATCGAGGGTTTCGTCGCTTTGTTCGCCGCTGGTGAAGTCGCAATCGACCGAAACGCCGGCGCGAAACTTTTCAGCGCCGAGCAGCGGATCGAGCGTGGCATTGATTTTGGCCAGCAAATCCGCTTCGACCTTTTGCCGGTACTCGATGGTGGCTTCGGAAGCCTGGCCGTCGTCAAGCGAACCGGCGCGATGCGGACGGGTCAGCAGATTGCCGCGCATGTCGAGAACCGAGACCGCCTCGGGCGCGAGCCCCTCGACGGCGCTCGCCACCAGGTTCGTTACGGCCGCCACGTTTTGAGGGGAGAGGCGCGCTCCCGGGCGAAGCCGCAGCATGACACTGGCCTTCGCCGCTTGTTTCGATTCGAGGAATACTGAATCCTTCGGAAATGTGACGTGAACGCGGGCGCGATCGACTTCGGCCAGCGACATCATGGAGCGCTCCAGCTCCCCTTCGAGCGCGCGGCCATAGTTGATATGTTCGGTAAACTCCGTGGCGCCGAAGTTCGTCTTGTCGAACAATTCGTAGCCGATGCGGCCGCTCTTGGGTAATCCGGCGGCGGCCATTTCGAGGCGCAACTCCGCCACCCGGCCGGACGGAGCGAGCACTTCAGCCCCGCTTTCGGAAAGCCTGTACTCCACGCCGCCTTCTTTCAATTTTTGGACCACGGCCCCGGCATCTTCAGGCGCAAGCCCGGTGTAGAGAGGCTTGAAGTCGCTCTCCCGCCGCCAGCGCGTAAGCCCGAAAATGCCGCCGCCCACCAGGAGCGCGGCTATCGCCATGGTGATGCGCTGCTTGCCGGAAAGAGCCGCGAAGAGCTTTTTCAATTGGTCCATATATCGGCTGAATAGGTCAATAACTACATCTGCATCCGCATGATTTCCTGGTATGCCGATATGACCTTACCGCGGACTTGCAGGAACAGCTCCATCGAGAGCTCGGCGCGCTGCGCCGCGATTGCCACCGTGTGGATGTCGTCGCCGTCCCCGGTGAGGAAGTTCCCGATCGATTTAGCGGCCTCGTCATGGGCTTGTTCGACCTTCGCAATGCTGCTTTGAAGGAGATCCTGGAAGTTGCCGGAACCCGATGCCGGAGCGATGGCTTGGGGAATTTCCGGGATCGGAATGGCGCGAACGATAGGCGCGATCATAACGCGCCACAAAGCATTGAGCAGTTCATATTCTTACCGGAACAGATCGATCGAGCGCTGGATCATGTCTTTTACGGACGAAATGGCCGCCACGTTGGCTTGATATCCGCGCGCGGCGCCCATTAAGTCGACCATGTCTTCGGCCGGATGCACGCGCGGAAATGCGACGTAGCCGTTCGAATCGGCATCGGGATGTCCGGGAAGATAACGTTGCTCCGGAGCTTCCTGGTCCACGACGATTTCCGAGATGCCGACGCCCTGCATACTACCAGCCATTTGCGAGGTGAAGACTGAATGAAAAGGCATCTCCGGATTTTCGGGCGCGAAGACGACATCCTTCCGCCGGTAAGGGCCGCCTCCGGGCGTGCGCGTGGTTTCGGCATTGGCAAGATTCTCAACCAACAGCTCGGCGCGCGTGCGTTGGGCGGACATGCCCGAGGCGCTCACCGAAATCGCGGAAAAAAGGCTCATGCGGATTTCCCTTCCTGAATCGCGTTTCGGAGCGCCCGAATTTCGGCGCGAACCAACTGGGACGCGATGTTGAAGCGCAACGCATTTTCGGCAAGCAGGCGCGCCTCGCGGTCGACGCTCACATTGTTGCCGTCGTTCTTCGTTTTCAGGCCGGGAACTTCGATGGCGCGAGGCGCGGCGTCGCGAACCGCGCTTTGAAACTCAGCTTGAAAACTGAGATCTTTGGTCTTGTAGTCCGGCGTGTCGGCATTCGCGAGGTTGGAAGCAACCAATTTCTGGCGCGCGCCGAGCAGGTCCATATACCGTTCGAGCTTGGCGGAGACTTGGTCGAGCATACGGGGAGAGTTTGCACCCAGGCCTCCAAAGATACGGCCATTGTTTTGATAGCGGGCTGCATTCCGGATGCGCCGCGATCTTGTCCGCGCGGCAAAATCTTGGCGCGGAAATTTCTCAAACAAAACCTATAAAACCCGCCGGAGCGCGCCGATATGAGTTTTGTAAGCGGATACATCGGGCATCCCGTAAAAAGGAGAACCCGGTCCCGGCAGGATGCCGGGAGCTACCGCGCCAACAGGACGTTAATACAATGGCTTTTTCAATTCAGACGAACATCAACTCTTTGATCGGACAGGAGAATCTCCGCATCAACGGCAATTTTCAAACGCAGACGATCTCAAGACTAACCTCGGGCTATCGCATCAATTCGTCCGGTGACGACGCGGCCGGCCTCGCGGTGGCGAACAAGTACCGCAGCGACACTGCGGAACTGACACAGGGCGTGCGCAACGCCAACGACGGTATCAGCGCGTTGCAGATTGTAGACGGCGGCTTAAATAACATCTCGACCATTATCGACCGCTTGCGCACTCTGGCAACGCAATCTTCTTCGTCGGCTTTCACCGGCGATCGCAACACGTTGAACAACGAATATCAGGGGTTGCTGAGTGAAATTACCCGGCAAGCTTCGAACATCAAGCTGAACGCCGGCGGAACCTACAATGCGCAACTCACCGTGTACACTGGCGGCGGCAATTCGCAGTCTAATTCCCAGGTGAGCGTGGATCTGAGCGGCGCGCAAAACCAGGTGGACGCGAACGGTTTGGGTTTATCCTCTTCGACAGTAATCGGCGGCGGCAGCAACGACATTTCGGGCGCCGTCACGGATCTCCGGAGCGGTACGTTTTTGGCCGCTGGAACACAGACTTTGACGTTCCAGTTTGGGGGATCCAGTCAGGTCGTCACGGTCGGTAATGGAGCGACCGCCATCACGGGCGCGCAAGCCCTTACCCAGATTAACGCCCAAATTGCATCACAGGGGCTCACGGCGCAAATCGATCCAACCAACGGAGCTTTATCCTTCAGCGGCGGCTCGACGCCTTTCACGGTGAGCGTGGCCGCGCCGAGCGCCGGCACCGGAATCGCGGCCACTGCCGCCGCGGGCTACAACGACGCTTTGAACCGGGTCCAGGGCCAAGCCGTATTTACGGCTGTCGCTGGCAGCGCCCAAACGTTAGCATTCACCGTAAATGGAAATACCACGAACGTCTCGCTAGCGGTTGGCACCACGCTCGCGGGAGCGCAGAGCCAGATCAACAC
>JALYXS010000450.1 GCA_030946965.1 Acidobacteriota bacterium | reverse complement strand
GGTACAAAGTGTATACCAGGTACCGGCCTTGACAGAGACTCGTCTCGACACATGTCCACGTGCCAACATTCTGTTTAGCCGGCAGGAACTCTTCTTTCCCGGCCGAAACACCGTGTCCCCATAAGTGGAGACACGGCACGCAGGAGTGCGTGCGCCACTCTTCGACCGGATTTAGGCCGTCGTTACGGCCGGCTCCAATTCGAGCAATTCCAAAAACGATTCCGTAGCGCGATTCAATTTCTTCCGTTTCCGATGCACGATTCCCACCGGGCGCACCAGCGTCGGTGCATGCAGGGGGATCGAAACCAGCCGTCCTTGATCGATCTCGGCCTGCATCGTGCGCGCCGGTAGAATGCTGATACCTTGGCCCAGCGCCACCGCTTCCTTCACCATCTGAATATTGTCGAACTGCATTACGACAGTCACTGAAACTCCGGCTTCCCGCAGGAAGCGATCGAGCTCTCTGCGGATCGGCAGGTCCTCGTCGAACGCAATGAAGTGCTGCCCATCCAGATCGGCGGGCCGCAGCGATCGTTTTCTTGCCAGCTTGTTCGACGGGTTAGCGGCCACGGTCATCCGCTCCCGCCGCCAGGGAATCACGGTTAAGTCGCGCCCGGGCTCCGGATAACTTACCAAGCCGACATCCGCGCTATCTTGCAGCACGGCTTCATACAATTTGTCCGGCCGCATGTACTCGACGTGCAGTTGCGCACTCGGGAAACGCTCGGCGAACGCCTCCTGCAAGCGCGACATTTCCGAAAGACCGACCGAATATATGGACGCCACCCGCACCGAGCCCTCAACCAGACCTTTTACATGCCCCAGCGCTACTTCGAACTGCTCTTCGCGGCGTAGAATGTCGCGGCACAAGTCGAAATAAAGCCTGCCTGCTTCAGTGAGCATCCAGGGCCGGGTGCTCCGGTCCAGTAGCGCCGCGCCCAGGCGCCGTTCTAAATCCTGAATATGCTGGCTTGCGGCGGATTGGCTGATTCCGTTTGAAACCGCGCCCCGGCTCACGCTGCGCGATTGTGCAATGTCGCGGAATAGCTTGCATTCGGAGAAGATCAACCCGTTAGGCTAACATAAGATTTACTAATGTCAAGCATCTTTTACTTTCCAGTTGCCTAATACTGTTTAAATCTGGTACAGTACGGAAAATCAGCCATGACTCAACTAGCCGTGCGCAATGGACTTCCAAAAGCTCAGGGCCTTTATGACCCAGGCAATGAGCACGATGCCTGCGGCATGGGATTTGTCGCCAACATCGACGGCCACAAATCTCACGACATCATTCTAAAGGGCATCCAGATCCTGATCAATCTGACGCACCGCGGAGCGTGCGGCTGCGATCCCGAAACGGGCGATGGCGCGGGCATTCTGATTCAGATCCCGCACAAATTTTTTGCGCGTGAATCGGGCAAACTCGGATTCACCTTGCCGGCTCCGGGCGAGTACGGCGCCGGCATGATTTTCCTGCCCGTCGAACGTCACCAGCGGTTGCAGTGCGAGGGCATCCTCGAGCGGATCGTCCGGGAAGAGGGCCTGAAGGTTCTCGGCTGGCGGGACATCCCGACCAATAGCACGGCCATCGGCCGCATCGCGCGGGGGTCGCAGCCTTACATACAGCAAATTTTCATTGGCCGCGCCCCCGGCATGGACGAAGATGCGCTCGAGCGCAAACTCTATGTCGTCCGAAAGCGCGTGGAGGCGGAGGTCACCAAGGCCGACCACGCCGTTGCGCCCGATATAGACGAATTTTATATTCCGTCGCTTTCCTCGCGCACCATCGTTTATAAGGGTCTGCTGCTCGCGCCGCAGATCGCCAATTTTTTTCCGGAGTTGTCCGACCCCGACGTCACCAGCGCGCTCTGCCTGGTGCATCAGCGTTTTTCGACCAACACGTTCCCGACTTGGCAACTGGCGCACCCGTTCCGCTTCATCGCGCACAACGGCGAGATCAATACGCTGCGCGGCAACGTGAATTGGATGCACGCGAGACAGGCCATTCTGGCTTCTCCGCTGTTCGGCGAGGATATGAAGAAGCTGTTCCCGACGGTGGCGGCGGGCGGCAGCGATTCGGCCGCGTTCGATAACGTGCTTGAACTTCTGGTCCAGTGCGGCCGGAGCCTGCCGCACGCCATGGCGATGCTGATTCCCGAAGCGTGGTCGAGCAATCCGAACATGAATCCGGATAAGAAGGCGTTCTACGAATATCACTGCTCGTTGATGGAGCCTTGGGACGGCCCCGCGGCGATCGCCTTCACCGATGGGCGTCTCATCGGCGCGACGCTCGACCGCAACGGCCTTCGCCCGGCGCGTTATTTGGTAACGCATGACGGCATGATTGTTATGTCTTCCGAAACGGGCGTGCTTCCGGTTAGGCCGGACGAAGTGCAAATGAAAGGGCGTTTGCAGCCCGGCAAGATGCTGCTCGTCGACACCGTCGAAGGCCGCATCATCTCGGACAAAGAAGTGAAGCAGCGCCTCTATTCGCGGCAGCCATACGCGGAGTGGCTGAAGCAAAACCAGATCACGCTTGAAACTCTTCCCGAGCCGCCGCGCGTCCACGCGTCCGACCCTTCGACGATCTTGCGCCGCCAGCGCGCTTTCGGCTACACGGATGAGGACGTTCGCATCCTGATGTCGCCGATGGCGGTGAACGGCGAAGAGCCGATTGGATC
Organism: Acidobacteriota bacterium; assembly: GCA_030946965.1. Lineage (GTDB taxonomy): Bacteria > Acidobacteriota > Terriglobia > Bryobacterales > Bryobacteraceae > JALYXS01. The sequence goes on along the minus strand of JALYXS010000450.1, from coordinate 10,440 downwards.
GATGGGCACGGATACGCCGCTGGCCTGTCTTTCCGATAAGCCGCAGCCCCTCTTCCACTATTTCAAACAGCTCTTCGCGCAGGTTACCAATCCGCCCATCGATCCCATTCGCGAAGAAATGGTGATGTCGCTCATCAGCTACATCGGAGCCGAGCGCAATATTCTGGGCGAGACGCCGCAGCACTGCCACACGCTGAAGTTGCCGCATCCGATTTTGACGAATCGCGATCTCGAAAAGCTCCGCCGCGTGTCCCAAGGCGATTTTCTCGCGACCACGCTGCCGATGTTGTTCCCCGTGAAGGATGGCGAGAAAGGCCTGAGGCGCGCGCTCGATGGCCTGAGCCGCCGGGCCTCGCTCGCCTTTCAATCCGGCTATAACGTACTGATTTTGTCCGATCGCGGCATCGATGAAGATTATGCGCCCATCCCGAGCCTGCTCGCTCTCGCCGCCGTCCACAACCATCTGGTCCGGGAAGAGACGCGCTCGCAAGTCGCGTTGATTATCGAATCCGGCGAACCGCGCGAGATCATGCATTTCGCTCTGTTGATCGGATACGGCGCTAGCGCCGTCAATCCTTATCTCGCCATCGAGACATTCGAAAATCTCGCTCTTTGCGGCGACCTTCCCGAAGCGGTGACTTTCGAAAAGGCGCTTTACAACTACATCAAGTCGGTAAACAAGGGCTTGCTGAAGGTCTTTTCGAAGATGGGGATCTCAACGCTGCAAAGTTATCGCGGCGCGCAAGTGTTCGAGGCCATCGGTCTTAATAGGTCCTTGATCGACCTGTATTTCACGGGTACCGCTTCCCGAATCGAGGGCGTGGGTCTCGACGTTCTTGCCGAAGAGGCGCGCATGAAGCACGAACATGGATTCCGTCCGGTCGGCGATAGCGAACCCGAGCTCTCGATTGGGGGCAGTTATCAATATCGCGTGCGCGGCGAATATCACCTGTTCAACCCGCTCACCGTCAGCAAATTGCAGCACGCGGTTCAGCGCGACAGCTTCGAGACGTTTGAGGAATACACGGACCTGCTGGATAAACAGAACCGCCAGCTTTGCACGCTGCGCGGGTTGATGGAAATCAAGAAACCGGGCGAATCGATTCCGCTCGAAGAAACGGAACCGGCGAGCGAGATCGTGAAACGCTTCGCCACCGGCGCGATGTCTTACGGTTCCATCAGCAAGGAAGCCCACGAAACGCTGGCGATTGCGATGAACCGCATCGGCGGAAAATCGAACACGGGCGAGGGCGGCGAGGATGAAAAGCGCTTCGTCCCCGACGCGGATGGCAGTTCCCGCCGGAGCGCCATTAAGCAGGTGGCGTCGGCACGTTTCGGCGTCACGACGAATTATCTGGTGAACGCCGACGAGTTGCAGATCAAAATGGCGCAAGGCGCGAAGCCTGGCGAAGGGGGCCAGCTTCCCGGTCATAAAGTGGACGAGACGATCGCGCGCGTGCGGCATTCGATTCCCGGCGTCGGATTGATTTCACCGCCGCCGCATCACGATATTTACTCGATCGAAGATCTCGCGCAATTGATTTACGATCTGAAGAACGTGAATCCCAAGGCGCGCATTGCGGTGAAGTTGGTAGCCGAAGTGGGCGTGGGGACGGTGGCGGCGGGAGTTTCGAAAGCGCACGCGGACGTAGTGTTGATCAGCGGGTACGACGGAGGCACGGGCGCTTCTCCGCTCACGTCGCTGAAGCACGCGGGCATTCCGTGGGAGATGGGCTTAGCCGAGACGCAGCAGGTTTTGGTGATGAACGATCTGCGCGGGCGCATTCGCGTGCAGACCGATGGCAAGCTGCAAACCGGGCGCGACGTGGCGATCGCCGCGCTGCTGGGCGCCGAGGAATTTGGTTTCTCCACCGCGCCGCTGGTTTCGATGGGCTGCATCATGATGCGCAAGTGCCATCTGAATACTTGCCCGGTCGGGATCGCGACTCAGGACCCCGAGCTGCGCGCCAAATTTACGGGACAGCCGGAACACGTCGTCAACTTTTTCTTCTTCATCGCGGAACAGGTCCGGCGCATTATGGCGCAGCTCGGTTTCCGCAAGATGGACGAGATGATCGGGCGCGTCGACATGCTCGAAACGCGCGTGGCCGTCGAGCATTGGAAAGCCCGCGGACTCGATTTTTCATCTATCTTGACCAATCCGCAGGTGCCGGGCCGCGTGGCGCGGCGATGCGTTCAAGGGCAGGATCACGGGCTCGATCAGGCGCTCGATTACAAACTTATCGATCACGCGCGCGAGGCGCTCGAAAATCAAACGCCGGTCGAATTTAAGCTGCCGATTCGGAACGTGCATCGGACCGTCGGCGCGATGCTGTCGGGCGAGATCGCGCGGCGCTACGGATCGACGGGGCTGCCGGACGATACGATCCGGTTCGCATTCAATGGGTCGGCGGGGCAGAGTTTTGGTGCGTTTCTCGCCAAGGGCGTGACGCTCGAGCTCGAAGGCGACGCCAACGATTATGTGGGCAAGGGCCTATCGGGCGGCAGGCTCATTGTGTATCCTCCGCGCGCTTCCACGTTTCTCCCGGAAGAAAATATCCTGGTCGGCAACGTGGTCCTTTACGGCGCGACGAGCGGCGAAGCGTTCTTCAATGGGATGGCCGGCGAACGGTTTGCGGTGCGCAATTCGGGCGCGACGGCCGTGATCGAAGGCTTGGGAGATCACGGCTGCGAGTACATGACGAAGGGCCTCGTGATCGTGCTCGGCAAGACGGGCCGTAACTTCGCGGCGGGTATGTCGGGCGGAATTGCGTACGTGCTCGATGAGAGCGGCGGCTTTGTTGCCAAGCGCTGCAACAAGGCGTCCGTCGATCTGGAGCAGGTGTTCGATCCGCGGGATCAGGAGCTTTTGCAGCACTGGATTGACCGCCACATCGAAGCGACCGGCAGCCCGCGCGCGAAATGGATTCTTGAAAATTGGGCGTCGATGCTGCCCCGGTTTGTAAAGGTTTACCCGCACGAGTACAAGCGGGTGCTGGGCGTCGCCCGTAGCGCGCGTTCTAACGATGCGGCGCCGGTATTCATTCCATCGCTTACAAAGGTACAGGAAGTGGTCCGTGGGTAAAATAACCGGCTTTAAAGAATTTACGCGGGAGTTGCCGCATCGACGGCCCGCCGCCGAGCGCGTGAACGATTGGTTTGAAATCTATCTCGGCTTCCCGGAAGACAAGATTCGCACGCAAGGCGCGCGCTGCATGGATTGCGGCGTGCCGTTCTGCCACACCGGCTGCCCGCTCAACAACATCATTCCCGATTGGAACGATTTGGTTTATCGGGGCAAGTGGAAAGAGGCGATCCGCGCGCTGCACGCCACTAATAATTTTCCCGAATTCACAGGCCGCATCTGTCCCGCGCCTTGCGAAGCGGCTTGCGTGCTGGGCATCAACGAGCCGCCTGTCACCATCAAGCAGATTGAGAAGACGATTGTCGATCGCGGCTTCGAAGCCGGGTGGATCGTGCCGGAACCGCCGCCCGAACGCACCGGGAAGCGCGTTGCCGTAATCGGGTCGGGGCCCGCGGGCCTCGCGGCCGCGCAGCAGCTCTGCCGCGCGGGGCACTGGGTCACGGTTTTCGAGAAGGCCGACCGCATCGGCGGGCTGCTCCGCTACGGAATCCCGAATTTCAAAATGGAGAAGCATCTGATCGATCGGCGCATGGCGCAGATGTCGGCGGAAGGCGTGGAGTTTCTGGTGAACTCTCACGTTGGCGGGAATGTCGCCATCGAAGATCTACGGCGCGATTTCAGCGCGATTTTGTTGACGGGAGGCGCCGAGAACCCGCGCGACTTGGTTGTGGCGGGCCGCGAGTTGAATGGAATTCATTTTGCGATGGATTTTCTTCCGCAGCAGAATAAAGAGTGCGAGGGCGATGTTGTCCCGGGCGAGGGCCGTATTCTCGCGACTGGCAGGAATGTCATCATCATAGGCGGCGGGGACACCGGCGCGGATTGCCTGGGGACCTCGCATCGGCAGAAGGCGCGCTCGGTGCATCAATTCGAACTGCTTCCGATGCCCCCGGTGGACCGCGCTCCATCCACGCCGTGGCCCTTGTGGCCGATGCAATTGCGCGTCGAGAGTTCGCATGAAGAGGGCGGATTTCGCGAGTGGAGCGTGGCTACGACCCACTTCACCGGCGACGAAAGCGGCAACGTAAAGAAGCTTCACGCGACGCGCGTGGGACCCCCGCCCAAATTCGAGCCCATTGCGGGCAGCGAATTTACTCTGGACGCGGATTTAGTATTGCTGGCGATGGGATTTACTGGACCGGTGAAACGCGGCTTGATTGAGCAGCTTGGCGTGCGGCTTGACGTTCGCGGGAATGTGCATGCCGATGAGCACTTCATGACATCCGAACCTGGCGTTTTCGCGGCGGGGGATATCCGCCGGGGTCAATCGCTGGTGGTGTGGGCCATCGCCGAGGGGCGCAAGGCCGCGCATGGCGTCGACCGGTTCTTGATGGGCGAGAGCAAGCTGCCGGCTTAGTTCCCACGTCTTGATCCCTGGACGGCCCAAGTGAGAACGTTTCGAAATCAGACCGTCTTATCCTTTGAATAACAAGTGGACTCGAGCGCGCATTCGGCGCAACGCGGCTTGCGGGCAATGCAAAGCGCCCGGCCATGATGGATAAGCTGATGCGAAAACAAAATCCAGCGATCCTCGGGAATGATCTTCATCAGATCCCGCTCGATCTTCACGGGATCCGATTGTCTCGTCAAATCGAGACGGTTCGAAACCCGTTGCACATGCGTATCCACCACCACGCCCGAGGCGATTCCATAAGCCACGCCCAACACTACGTTTGAAGTTTTTCGCGCCGCGCCGGGGATCGTCAGCATCTCTTCAATGGACTTCGGAACTTGGCCGCCATAATCCTCCATCACTTTTTTCGCCGCTCCCACCACCGACTTCGCTTTATTGTTGAAGAAGCCGGTCGAGCGAATATCGTTCGCCAGCACTTCCGGGCGGACGGCGGCAAAATCCTGCGGCGCCGGATACTTTGCAAAAAGTGCCGGCGTTACTTCGTTCACGCGCTTGTCCGTGCATTGCGCGGAAAGAATGGTGGCGACCAGCAGTTCCCAGGGACTGCGATGCAGCAGCGCGCAGTTTGCTTCGGGATACATCTTGTCGAGCCGTTTGAGAATTTCAACGATGCGATCGCGCCGCTCGGCCGCGGTTTTGGGCTTCTGAGTTGCCAACCCACCATATTAAGATGACTTACTCCCTAAAGTGCGAGATGCGGGCCGGCGTTCCCATCGCCGAAGCTTTCCGGATATTTGAAGATCCGTTCAATCTGGCGCGCATCACGCCAAGCTGGCTAAATTTCCGAGTGACTTCCCAGAACGTTCAGACGCGGAAAGGCGCGGAAATTACGTATCGCATCGCGTGGCTTGGATTCCCGATTTCCTGGAAGACCATCATCACCGAGTACGACCCGCCGCGCCTGTTCATCGATGAGCAAGCCCAGGGGCCGTACGTGCTGTGGCGGCACCGCCACGACTTCCAGGAAACGGATGGCGGAACGATTATCTCGGATCGCGTGGATTACATTCTGCCCTTGGGACCCCTCGGGAGACTGGCGCACTGCCTTGTAGTGAAACGGCAGTTGCGCGAAATTTTTAGGTTCCGGCAGCAGGCAATCGCGAAAATTCTAGGTGGGGCGGAGACGTCATTCACGGAACCGCAAATCACTCTACTTCGCTGATCACTACGCTGATCGCGCCTGTTGGGCAGGACTGCGACGCTTCGATTATTTTCTTCCGCCGCTCCTCGCTTACATCGAGCGTCCGTTCGGACTCTTCACTTCCGTCCGGTCCCAGCACGACGGCCACATTGTCCTCGCTAAGCACAAAAACTTCGGGCTCGGTCGCGACGCAAGCAGCCGCGGCGATACAAACTTTTGGGTCTATCTTCACCGTGATTCGAGGCATCAACCCATTTTCAACAATTGCGAAGCGTTTCGCGAAAAGATTTTTTGCTTCGCGCTCTCATTGGGCGCCAGCCGCCGGATCGCCACGATAATCTTGCCACCCAGGCACTTGTCTCCATTCGCCTGCCGGTCGTTGCAATCGCTCCCAAACAACAGCTTGTCCTGATGCCGATCCAGAAATCCGCGCGCGTGATCCTCATCGCGCAACATCGAGTTCAGGCCCGATCCGGCCGACAAATCTCCAAAGACATTTGAATAATCCGTGAGCAGACGATCCGTGATGCCGCCCGCCGCGACTTTGCCCTTTGGGTACATGTCCGTAGCCTCGGGTGATTTATCGATGTTGGCCCACCATGTCTGTGCATGGCCGATGAACTTCACGCGCGGATGCCGTTCCACCACTTTATGGAACCGCTCGAATCCCAAATTGTAATGTCCGTGTTCGAAATGCAGCAGCACTGGAACGCCGAACTCTTGCGCGATATCGGCGATCGAATCGATCGACTTAGAATCCGCCTCTACTGGAAATTTCTGTTCTCCAATGCCAATCGCGCCAGACTTCAAGTACTTTTGGAGGACGCTCCGGGTCTCGGGGATATCGGGCAGCTCGTTTGCAAAATACACGAATTCCATCGGGTGTTCCCGGGCAAGCTTCACCACGGAATCGTTCCCGCCGGCATCCGCCGCCAAGCCGTACTTTGACCCGGCCGGCAGCAGCACCGTGCGGCTGACGCCCATTTCCCGCTGGTGCTTGACGAGTTCTTCATCCGATCTTCCCGAGTAGTTGGTGTGCTGGTGAATGTCTATAATGATTTCGGAGGCTGGCGGCGCGGACAACACCAGCGAAGCCGAACTGGCGGCGAGGAAGACTCGACGGGTCATGCGAACGGAATCATACCAGCTTTTTCGCGGATTCGGAGAAAAAACGCGCCGCGTTTCCACTGAGGTGGTCATGAACACTGCAAAACCGGCGCGCGAGCGAACCCGCACGCCTGTGCTAAAGACGTTTTTTAAAGGATTGGTGCTCAGTCTAGGGGGCGGACTCCTGTTCCGGGCCGGAGGGCGGGCGCGCCCTGGATTCGAGCCGTTGGCGGAGCGATTGGATCGCGCGGAAATCAGTCTCTCTCGAATTGAAAAATCGCATTCCTCAACGGGCGTCGAGGAGCTGCGGGACTGGGTTCAAGCGATCGACCGCCGCGGTTCGGAACAGATGGCCGCGATGGGCGAGCGCCTCGATAGCTTTGAACGCCACATACCCGAGTTGATTAACGTCGCCGTCGCCGCGAAGATCGTTGAAGCCGAACGGCGAATCAACGCTGAAATTCAGCAGACCCAAACGCAAACGCTCAACGCTCTGCTAAAAACAGTCGATCAGCGGATCACGCAAGGGATTGGACAAGTGGAATCGTCACTGGCGGCTCAATCGCGCGAGATCGCGGGCCTGTGTCAGCGCATGAGTGAAACGGATGCAAACCTGGTGCGGATTCTGGGCATCGTCGAAGGCAATCGCTTCGCCGGCATAGTCGAAATGGCTTCGCGCGGGTAAACGCGCATAAACTAGCCCGAAAACAGGCGGGTGAGATAATGTTGTTGGGCGCGATCCGCCTCCTCCGCCTGAATGGAAATTCAGTCAAAGCTTAAAGTGCTCGCCGATGCGGCGAAGTACGATGCATCCTGCGCCAGCAGCGGATCGACGCGGAAGCGCATTCCGGGCGGTCTCGGCAACACCGAGGGCATCGGCATCTGTCATAGCTACACGCCCGATGGCCGTTGCGTCTCCCTGTTGAAGCTGCTGCTCACCAACTACTGCATTTACGATTGCAGCTACTGCATCAACCGCATTTCGAGCGACACGCCGCGCGCGCGCTTCACTCCCGAAGAAGTTGCCTCGCTCACGATCGACTTCTACCAGCGAAATTATATCGAAGGGCTTTTCCTAAGCTCGGGCGTAATTCAAAGCGCGGATTACACCATGGATCAACTGATCCGCGCCGCGAAAATTCTCCGCGAAGAGCATAAATTCGGTGGTTACATCCATTTGAAGGCCGTTCCGGGCGCATCCGAAGAGGCGCTCACCGAAGCGGGCAAGTGGGCCGACCGGCTGAGCGCGAACATCGAACTACCCGTTCAGACCGATCTCGACCGCCTTGCTCCCGCGAAAACGCATGTCGAAATCGAGACCTCGATGTCGCAAATTCAGTATCGCGTGCTTGAGGCCAAAGACAAGACCAACCGGGCGGGGCAGTCGCCGCGATTCGCGCCGGCCGGCCAGAGCACGCAGATGATTGTCGGGGCAACCGAAAGTCCCGACTCGGCGATTCTCGAAAAAGCGAGCCTGCTTTATAACAGCTACAAGCTGCGGCGCGTCTATTATTCCGCCTTTAGCCCGATTCCGCATTCCGATCCGCGCCTGCCCTTGATTTCCGCGCCGCTGGTCCGCGAACATCGCCTATATCAGGCCGATTGGCTCATGCGTTTTTATGGATTCGCCTGGCGCGAGCTGACCCACTCGGCAAATGAGAACCTGCCGCTCGACAAAGATCCCAAACTCGCCTGGGCCCTGCGGCATCGCGAATTTTTCCCAGTGGACGTGAACAAGGCCCCGCGCGCCTCATTGCTAAGGGTACCGGGCTTCGGCGTAAAGAACGTGAATCGCATGTTGAGCATCCGGCGGTTTCACGCCATGCGGCTGGACGACTTGGCCAAGCTTAAAATCCCGGTATCGCGCTCGAAATATTTCATCGTCACGGCCGATCCCGATCGCGCGGTCCGCCACATCGACACGCAGTCGCTTCCGTCGCGCTTCATCCAACCCCGCCAATTGACCCTGTTCGAGGCCGGAGCCGAAGCGCTCCATGGCCAGTTGTGACGATAGTTCCGGTGGAGGATTACCGGCAATGGCGCGAACGGGCGCGTGAATTCTTGCGCGAGCATACCGTGCCGGAGCAAGTCTTCTGGCGCGATGCCGCCGAGAGCCAGGGCGCGTTCGAAAATCTCTCCGAAGAGCCCGTTGCGCCGGCGCGGAAAGGGCCGTCGCCGCGCGTGCCAAAACAATTTCTCGACATGGCGCCCGCTGTCGCATGCTTCCGCGATCCCGAACGTTGGAATCTGATGTACCGCGTGCTCTACCGGCTCACGCACGGCGAACCCAATCTTCTCGCGATCGAAGTGGATGACGACGTTCGCCGGATGCTGCTAATGTCGAAGGCCGTGGGCCGCGATATTCACAAGATGACCGCGTTTGTCCGGTTTCGCAAAATTGGGCGCGAAGGCGGGGAAGAGTTCATCGCGTGGCATCGGCCCGACCACTCGATTGTCGAGCGTGCCGCGCCATTTTTTGCCCGGTGGTTCGGGTCCATGCATTGGGCGATTTTGACTCCCGATCGCAGCGTTTACTACGATACGCGGCAGCTCCGATTTGGACCCGGCGTGCCACAATCGGACGCTCCCGAAAGCGACGAGCTGGAAGAACTATGGCGGACCTATTATTCGTCGATCTTCAATCCGGCGCGCGTGAAAGTGAAAGCGATGAAAGCGGAAATGCCGGTGCGCCATTGGGCGACCCTGCCCGAAGCGCAATTGATTCCGGATCTGCTGGCGCAAGCGGGCGCGCGCACCAGCCGTATGGCGAAGGCGCAACTGCCCTCGGCGCGGCTATTCATTCCGAAGGACGCGACTCTCGACGAACTCAAACGCGCCGCTGCCGGATGCCGCGCCTGTTCGCTCTGCGAAAACGCCACCCAAACCGTTTTCGGAGAGGGTCCCGTGAACGCCCGCGTCGTGATGGTAGGCGAGCAGCCGGGCGACAGCGAGGATCTGCAAGGCCGGCCATTCGTGGGGCCCGCCGGACAGCTTCTCGATCGCGCCATGCGCGAAGCCGGAATCGATCGCTCGAAGCTGTATCCCACCAACGCTGTCAAGCACTTCAAGTTTGAACGCGAGGGGAAGCGCCGCATTCATCAAAAGCCGCGTGGCGTGGAAGTGGCGGCCTGTCATCCGTGGCTCGAAGCGGAACTCGCGGCGCTAAGGCCCGAGCTGCTGGTGTGTTTAGGCGCTACCGCCGCGCAATCGCTCGCCGGTAAAGATTTTCAGATCTCGCGGGAACGCGGCATCTTTTTCCCCCATGCCGCCGCGCAAGCGTTGATCGCAACCATCCACCCGTCCGCGATCCTGCGCATGCCGGACCCGGGCCGGCGGCAATCCGAATACGAGAATTTCGTCGCCGATTTGAAGCTTGTCGGAAACCGCATGGCCACGCTTCAGTGAACCTCTGGCGCCTGCTCCCCGCCATCCTCTCCTTCGCGCTGCTCGCACTGCAAGCCGCGATCCCCTGGACTGCCCGGCACTTCGTCACGCAAGACGGCCCATCGCATCTCTACACCGCAACCATCGCGAAAGACTTGCTCCTTCATCGCGATTCCCCGTACGCCGCGGTCTACAAATTTCAACCCGAACTCGTCCCCAATTGGACTACGACGGTCCTGCTTGCCGGCG